>NZ_AONB01000016.1:0-97670 GCF_000585235.1 Nitrincola nitratireducens
GGCACGGCGACGGCTTTTCCGTTGCGGCTTCGCCTTCACTACAAAGCCGCGCGTGCTGGCGGCGCTAAATATGTAGGGATAGATTGTGCTAAAGAAATTTTCACTATATTCGGGAATGATTATCCCAGCTTGGCTTTTTCTTGGGGTATTAATTGCAGGGGCAATGAATCCAGGTTATAGCCATATTAATTAAGCAATGAGTGAGCTGGGAGCAGAGGGGTCAGCAACTCATATTATTTCGCCACTAATCAATAATTTTCCTCTAGGTATTCTTTTTATTGCATTTGGTTTGTGCCTGATTTCAGAGCTTAAAAATTCAAAACTCGCAATATTTTCTGGTGCTAACGCCACGGAATCCCCACCGATCACAAAAAGCAAATTCCCTAGATTAAGTGCTGAGCGGCGTTCAACAGGCGGTTATAGCTGCGGCTGCGCCGCCGTATAACCGCTTATTTGTTTTAGTGTATTATGGTATTGAGCGACCAAGGGTGAGTAAGCGCATTATTCACGTTGATTGGTATTAAGTGCGTGATTTACACGCGTGAATATATAACTGAAGAGCCGGATGCGGTAGTTCCGCACGTCCGGATCTGGTGTGGGGGCGGCTCAGTAATGGGTCGTTCTACCACGATTAACACAGAATCAATTCCTTGCTCGCAAATATCAATTGAACTACTATTTGTACATTAAATTGTACTAAATGGAGTTCATTATGAGCCGTATTCACCTTGATCAAGATATTCAGCCTTTGTCTGAGTTCCGTGCTGGCGTTGCATCATTTATCAAACAGATCAATGAAACTCGTCGACCATTAGTTATTACACAACGAGGTAAAGGTGTAGCCGTTGTTCTTGACGTTGCGGAGTATGAAGCAATGCAAGAGAAAATCGAATTACTTGAAGAAATGCGTACTGCAGAAGCTCAATTGGCTGCAGGTTTGGGTGTATCAAACGAAGATGCTCGTTCACAAGTTCTGGGACGCATCATCAAATGAAAGTAGTTTGGTCACCTCTAGCGTTACAAAAACTTGGTGATGCTGCAGAGTTTATTGCTTTGGATAACCCCTCAGCTGCAGAAAAGTGGGTGAATGAAGTGTTCGACAAAACGGAATTGATCGGCTCAATGCCAGAAATGGGCCGCATGGTTCCTGAAATGCCTCATACGAACTACCGTGAAATAATTTTTGGCCATTACCGCATTATTTATAGTTTTGGCCTCGAAATACGTGTTCTAACAGTCCGTAACTGTCGTCAATTGCTCACGGAACATGATGTGTGAAACTGTGTTATAACACATATGAGCCCCTCCGGAGTCAATAGATAAAACCGCTCTTCTGGCCGCGTTAGCGGCCAGTTTGTTATTCATCAGCAAGATAGACTGCTTCATCTGTCATCATGGTCGCCAGGCGATAGCCTGCAACAAACACATATCGGGGCTCTCTTATCTCATGCTCAATGAGCGCCTGCTGATTTCAGCTTCCGTACTGGTAGCAGGGGCACCACGCCTACAAGGATGTAGGCGATAGAGCGACGCAGGAAGCCAAAGCCGGGACATTCATCGGTTAACCTGTTGCTGGCACTATTCAAGGTGACGGGCTTAAAGCCAGTTAGACGTTCAGCTCAGCTTGCCCCGCGACTTAACCAGTTAGGAAACGTTTTTCATCGGACACCTTTTGATTTTTCAGCATGTAGTACACGCAGCGACCAATCTTATGCGCTAGGGCGGAGAGTGCTTTGGCTTTGCTCATGCGTTCTTGTAGTTTTAACAGGTAATTTTTGACTTTGTCGTTACCGCGCAGGTACAGCACAGCAATTTCGCCAAAGGCCCACTTCAGATGCGCATTGCCAATTTTATTGCCTTGGGTGCCGTAAGTTTTACCGGCTGATTCGGCTTTGCATTTAATCAGTCGTGAGTAAGACGCAAATTTTTGGACGGATTCAAATCGATGAATATTGCCAATTTCATAGAGTATGGTTAAGGCTAATATGCGGCCAATACCGGGGATGGTTTGCAGTAAATAAAAGTATGTAGGTTGATGCTGTTTGGCCTGTTTTTCTAATAGCCATTCTATTTGACTTAACTCTCGGTGATAGCACTCTAGAACAGCTATATCTAGATCGATGTTGCGTTGAACAAGTGGGTCATTAAAGGTTTTATTGAGCTGTTCTCTGGCGCAGACATTTTTCAGGTTGAGCAGCGATCTCTTTATGTAATAAGGTTTCACCCTGTTGACAGAGAACACACACATAAAGACTGCGTGCATGCAAATCTATTCCACAATAGTGTTGATGAGTGCTATTGTAAAAGTTCATTGAGTCTTCTCCTTTTTTGGTTTTGTCACCTTTTAGCTTAGTCAATCAGGCTAAGCTGGGGGGAGGGCTCAATTGGGCGTTCAGGCTGTAAAAAACCTCACCATCTATACCTTGATAAGACTTTCAGGAAATGGAGGTTCTGGGATGGCAAAACTCAAGCATTATGACTACAACCAGCATATACTCGTTTTCGGCGCACAAACGGGAATTGGCGGGTGGTGTTGACGACATAGGCTTTGAGATCTGCGCCGTGACGAACGAGGTTGTTCGTAGCGACGAAGAAGTCCCGCTAACGTGTCGAGATTAAGTTTTTCTACAGGTTCGTTAAGCTTTCATACAATTTAATTCTAAGGCGAAGTTAAAGTGAGTAACCCCAAAAGACCAGTCAATATACACAAAGGGTATCATGCTCATGTCTATTTTGATCAAGAAACATTGGATTTTGCCTCTAAGCTTTGTAAAGAAGCAGGAGATAGGTTTGGGATTAAGGTTGGGCGCGTTCATCAGAAGTTAGTTGGGCCTCATACTCAGTGGAGTTGTCAGATTACGTTTAGCCATAAGTCCTTTGATGAATTCATTCCTTGGTTGGATCAGAATAGAGGGACTTTAACTGTGTTGGTTCACGCTTTAACGGGTGATGACCTGGCAGATCATACGAAATATGCCTATTGGCTAGGCGACAGTGTCGAAATAAATTTAGATGGACTAAAAGCTTAACTGTTGGGTATCTTAAAAATGGAGGTTTTATGGATTACAAAAGGTTTTCACCGAGCAAGGATTTAGCCTCCATTGTTAATTTTTACTGGACACTCGAGGTAGCGACTCAAGAGAGCTCAGAAAAGCAAAGAATTGTACCCGATGGTTGTATCGAATTAGCTTTCATATTAGGCGATGACATTAGACGATATACTTCTGAATATGAGTATATAATTCAGCCACGTGCAATGGTGCTGGGACAAACAGTATCCCCCTTCTATATTCAACCGACGGGTTATGTTAATACGTTTTCAGCGAGTTTCTTCCCTCATGGTTTCTCAAACTTCATTTCTATGCCTCTTAAAAATATAAGAAATAAAGAAACATCAATTTACGAACTGTTTGATAATGATGAAGCAGAGGGACTGGAAAGAAATATTATTAAGGCAGTAAATACAGCTGAGAGAATTGAAATACTAGAAGTGTTTCTGTTATCAATACTTAGTCGTCAGCAAACTATTGAGAATGTTGTCAAAGAAACCGTTGATATTCTTTTTTTAAATAATGGAAATATATCCATTAATGGAATTATAAATTCAGATCCCAGCCAGCGACGAAAATTAGAAAGACAGTTCTTGGATATAGTCGGCGTTAGCCCAAAGCAGTTAGGTAAACTTATTCGGTTGCAAGTTGCTTTGCGAAAACTAATCAATCAAGAGGAGAGTTTAACCAATATAGCGCACGAAAGTCATTATTACGATCAATCGCATTTTATAAAAGACTTTAAAGAGTTTACGGGCGTAAAGCCGAGTGATTTTCTGAATGAAAAAAGTACGGCGCTTTCTTCACTGTTCTACAAGTAAACCCCTTTGTCGCTTTTTTACAATTTGTGATGCTGTCCTTTACCTATATTGGAATCCTGGTTGATAAAGTATGTTGGATTGAGAACAGCTCTTCCAATGATTGTGTTGTTGACTCAATGTACGCGTTGTCACACGTAAAGCAATAAGGAGAATACTATGCATAGTTTTGCATCGATTTTTGAGATACCCGCAACAGATTTAAATCGTGCCGTAAAATTCTACAGTAGCATTTTTAATTTAACCATTGAAAGAGTTGATCTTCCAGAGATGAATATGGGTCTGTTCCCCTATGAGGGGCAATCTACGGTGGGGGTGATTGTTCAAGGTGAAGGTTATGTGCCCTCCAGTTCTGGTCTAACACTGTATTTAAATGCAGGTGAAGATCTACAAGTCGTCCTATCCAAAGTAGAGGACAGTGGCGGAAAAATACTTGTATCCAAAACACCCCATGCAGATGAAAGTGGTTTCTTCGCATTGTTTCTAGATACTGAAGGGAATAGACTTGGCTTGCATTCACCCAAATAAGTATATTGGGTACTGTTAGGCTGTCTGGAGGAATCATGATCGAGAGGGTTTTTAGAAGCAGTCGGTTTCTTGTGCTGGTCGCCGTCTTTATTAGTGCAGTATCGTGCTTTCTCCTGTATGCCTCTTCATTAAATATTATCTTCAATATTGTATTGGATTCTGTGCAAAACCTTCCGGCATCGTCGGATTCGGGCAAGAATCTCGCAGTTAGGCTTCTCAAATTATTGGATCTCTTGCTGATTGCAATTACCTTTCAGATTATCTCAGTGAGCCTGTACCGTTTGTTCATTCGTCCTATCTCGATTGGGGACAGTAAGTTCTTGGAAATTCTAGATATTAAAAGTTTTCATGACCTCAAGGTCACGTTAGCTCGGGTCGCCGTTGTGATCCTGATTATTCTGTTTCTTGAACAGGCGGTGGAGGTTGGTGGCACGATCGAGACGTTATACTTTGGTGCGGCGATCGGTATCGTGATTCTGGCGTCGGTGTTTGCTTGGAAGAATATGGGACACTGATTACCCATTGCTTTGCAGCGAGGGTGAATCAATCGTTATTGAGGCAGTCGCACTTCTACGCTTGATATTACAGGCGCTCACCGATTTTAAGGATGGTTTCCCTTAGCCAACGGTGAGCTTGATCAGCATTCATTCTCGGGTGCCAAAACATTGAAATGGCAATATCTGGAGCGGTGAAGGGCAATACAAAGCTATGCATATCCTTGCGAAAGCTCTGCGTGTGTTTGGCTGGAACGGTTGCAATTAAATCCGTAGAGCGGGCCAGCACGACAGCACCAGTATAGCTTCCGACCCATGTTGGAATTTTGAGAGGAAAGTCGCTGCGGTCAAGCATTTTTATAGGGCTTAAACAGGGAGCAGAGTAGTGTACTTCAGGCAGCGGGTATATCATTGTTTGCCAGAGGAGGCTATCGAGAAGATAGCAATGCAGGTGCTGCTGTGTCATGTGAAAGATCATTGATGCTCGGGTTTTTTATAGAGTTGTTAACTTAACTGTAGGAGTCAACATGCATAAGGGGAGCTGTTTGTGTGGGGCCGTTTCATTCCGTTTACGGACTGAGCCTAAAGCGGTATCCAACTGCCATTGTAGAATGTGCCAAAAACAACATGGTGCTGCATTTGCTACCTATGCAAGCCTTCCAAAAGCTGATCTGGAGTATGTGTCGGGTCAAGAACAGCTCACGTCTTATTACTCATCAGAGGGGGTTGTTCGAAAATTCTGTAGTATCTGTGGCTCGAACATTGAGTGGAGTGGCAGCAAAAAGTTTCCAGATTGGGTTTCGATAGCGGTGGCATCACTCGATACCCGCTTTGATCCCAAAAGTGTCAAGGATATTCATTTGGAGTCTAGGGCCTGCTGGTTACAAAAAAACGAAGGCCAAGTGGGTAGTGATTACACCTAATTTAAACAGAATCAATCCAATACAAGTTGCAGTACGGCTTGTATATCGTTGCTCTATTCTGTATTTTCTAAACAAAACCTACAAAAGACTCTAGTTAACATACAAATATAATAGAGTCAAAACGTTGTTAATCGTTAGGTATATTAATACAGGTATGGATGACCTATGCGTAACTGGTTGCTTTTACTCCTTCTGATCCTCGCTTTGCCAACACACGTGCAGGCTGGTCTAGATAAGCTCAGATTCATAACAGAAGAGTATCCGCCCTATAACTATGTACAAAATGGTAAGTTGCAGGGCATCGCTTTAGAGCTTCTTGAGCGTGCATTCGCATTTGAGGGTCGACAGCTGGATCGAGGTAGTGTCGAGATTTTGCCTTGGGCGCGCGGTTATGAAACCGTACTCAATACCCCAAACAGTGTTCTGTTTTCGACGACGCGCACAAGTGCACGTGAAGAATTATTTCATTGGGTGGGCCCGATCTCGGCTGATCGAGTAGTGCTGATGGCACGTAAATCGAGTGCCATTCAGATTGACAGTATAGATGCACTCAATCAATCTAATCTGAGGATCGCCGTTATCCATGAGGACATAGGCGCCCAGCGATTACGAGAGTTAGGGGTGGATCCGTCGCGTATCATCACGGCGCTCAATAACACTACAGCATTGGCGATGTTGGAGGCCAATCGTGTTGATATGTGGGCGTACAGTGAAGATGTGGCGTATTGGCTGATGGACACCCACGGGTATGATCGGAACGCGTTTGAGGACGTGTACATCCTCAATGAAGCCTATCTTTATTTTGCCCTCAATCCCAAGACAGATCCTGAACTGACAGCCAAGTTGCAAACGGCTGTGAATAAAGCGAGCGCTGAGGTGCCATCGCTTAAATTTGTGACAGAAGAGTACCCTCCTACAATTACCTTAATGAAAAAGGTGAAATATGGGGAACGGCAACTCAGTTGCTGAAACGTCTTATCGAGCATAGCGGGCTTGAAGCGGAGTTTCAGTTATTGCCGTGGGCTCGTGCCATTACTGAAGCCGAGATGCGTGAAAACACCTGTGTGTATTCAGCCACTCGCACGCATGAACGAGAACCTTTGTTTAAATGGATTGGCCCTTTGGTGAGCAATCAGTGGGCAGCTTTTTCTTTGGCCTCTTCATCTATTGAAGCTAGCGGTCTGGATGACTTGTCTGGATTGCGTTTAGGTAGTTTCCGTGAAGATGCAGTTGGACGTTATGTACAGGATCAAGGCCACAATTTGATTCTGGCAACCGCAGATCACGAGAACCTTGATCGTTTGAATGCGGATTTAATTGATGTTTGGATCACGGGTGTTGCGGCCGCGAATTACTTAGCTGATCGACACAGCGTTTCGTTAAAAAAACTGTTTGTGTTTAATGAGGTTCCGCTCTATCTAGCGTGCAACAGGTCCCTTTCATCTGATCTACACCAAAAAATGCAAACCACTCTAGATATACTTTTGCAACAGGAGGGTGAGGCGCTAAGCTTAAATCAGTACAACGAGATGAAGGAATGAAACGCACGAATAAGGTTTCCCGACGCCGCAGTTTAACCAGTAAGCAGGCTCTGGCTACTCTGCTGGCTGGACTGATGCTTAGTTTTATTACGGGCTCAATCGAGCTCATCATTGATCTTCGCAACATGCGAGCTGAGGTGCAGAGCCAAACTCAACAAATGCTTAAACTGGTGGGTGCCAGTGCAGCAGAGGCCGCTTTTCAGCTTAATCCAGAGCTGGCCGAGCAGGTGGTGTCGGGTCTTTATTCGGGCGAAACGGTCGCTAAAGTGGAGTTGCGAGACGATTTTGGTCGAGTCATGTATAGCCTTGGGGATGTAGAAGAGACCAACAATCTTTTATACCAATACTTGTTCGGTGATATTTTGCATTACCAAAAACCGCTGGAATATCTGGCGCATGTGAATGACACAGGACGAATGGTCGGAGAGCTTGAGCTGATATTGGCACAGCAAGTATTGGGGCAGGCCTTTTCTCAACGCAGCCTACTCATCTTCTCATTAAGTTTGTTAAAGACACTTGGGATCGTCTTGCTCATGGTTTGGGTGTTTGCGTTTTTGATAACGGGTCCACTGTTACGTGTTTATAATGCACTGCAAACCGTCAATCCTGAAGAGCCTGGAAAATGGCACCGTCCACACCTTAAATACAATAAAGGGGATGAACTGGATCATTTGGTTAAAGGGCTTGATCAACTATTGAGGGCCTTTCAAGACGGCTTGGATCAACGTGATCTCTTGCACACGCTGTCGAGTATTGATGGGTTAACTGGTTTAGCCAATCGACGTCACTTTGATACGCGACTCGGTCAGCTATGGCAAGAGGCCCGAGAGCAGCAACAACCCATAGCCCTGATTTTTATGGATATCGACTACTTTAAGCCCTTTAATGACAATTACGGCCATGCAGCTGGAGATGAGTGTTTGCAGAAAGTAGCCATTGCAATGCTGTCGACAGTCACTAGACCTGATGATCTGGTTGCCCGTTATGGCGGAGAGGAGTTTGTGTGTATCTTACCTGGGACTGATTTGCAGGGAGCCTGTAAGCTGGCTTGCCGGATACAGGAAAGTATTTCCAAACTGAATTTGCCTCATGCCTACTCAAATTGCAGTGATCGAATCACACTGAGTATTGGGGTGGCTTCAGAAACTCCAGAGCTTGATGAAACCGGGCCTGATCGGTTGCTACGCTTAGCGGATGAGCGTCTTTATCTAGCCAAAGCGGCAGGGCGCAACCAGATTGTTCGGCAACACCCCAATCGCGATCTGCCGACGGTGCCACGCTCTAGGGTGTAGCGCGTACGAGTCGATTATGTTAACGTAAACAGCCGTTTGAACTTAAATATGGAACATTTTATGCTTTTCTGGTTGGTGCCGTTTGCGGTTTTAATCCTACTGTATGTTTGGTATGTCACCATCATTTCTAGACGTAACGCTACGTTAGATGCTTTAAGTGGCGTTGATGTACAACTGAAAAAACGCCACGATCTCATTCCAAATGTGTTGGCAATTGCGAAGCGTTTTATGCAGCATGAGCAGCAATTATTGGAAGACATTACGCGGCTTAGATCGGACGCCTTTTCTGCGCTACAAAAAACAGAGCATAACCCCTCAGCGGAAGACGTGAGCACCCATTTTGCGTTAGAGCAGCAATTGCAAGGTGCGATGAGTCGTTTACTGGTGCAGGCTGAAGCTTACCCTGAGCTGACCTCCTCAACACCGATGGTTAATGCCCAGCAGACGTACCTTGAGGTCGAAACCAATATTGCTGCCGCACGTCGTTTTTATAACACATCTGTCCGACGGCTGCGCAATAGCACTGAGATATTTCCAGGTTCGCTCATTGTGAAAATAGTATCGATTGATACCTATCCATTCTTTCAGGCCGATAGCACAGCGCTGCAGCCTGTCGATGCAACATCGCACCTAAATTAATATTTGAGTTTTCTTGAGTGGGCGAGCATATCGGCTCACTCAGAGACTCCTTATCTTGTATTCAGTATTTATCCTATGACCGATAGTAAACATAACGAAGAGATCACGCCTTCTCCTTATAAAAAAGGCAAGACGGCCAACTTATTTTCCATCGCGATAGGCATTGTGGCGACGGCGATAAAGAACTTTGTGCTTTACACCTTGTTACGCAAATCCAAAGAAAACCGTGATAGTGAACTCTATCGTGCCACTCTGCGCACGCTGCAGCAGCAACATCCTCAACGCCTTGCCGAGATCGAATCCCACCGCGAACAGGTTGCTAAACGAAGTTGGCTGGTCAGAAAGATTATTTTGCCGATGATTGCCCTTATCGTTGGGCTACTGACATTGGCCGGAATAGGGATAACGGTTTTGCATTTTATTTTGACATTAAAAATTGATTTGCAGTTACTGGGGATGCTGATACCCGTCTATTTTTGGGCGGTTATGATTGCTGCGGTGATTATCGTGAAAACCTATGCTGACGCCTATAATCAGTATAATGTTCGTTATCGGCAGTTGTTTATTCCTGCATTGGCTGAGAGTTTTGGTGAAGTCAGGTATCAGCAATACGGTTACATTGATTTGGCTAGACTTAAGAATAGCGTGATTCTCCCTGACCATGATTTGATCTATCAGGAGGATTATTTCTCTGGCTTGCATCGAGGCTGTGCCTTTGAATTGGTAGAAGCCGAACTCTACAAAAGAGATCACGGTCGGCAGCGTAACAACAAACGCTTTTCGGGTTTAATCCTTTCTATTGATTTACCTGTTTCATTTAATAGCACTACGTTGGTGCGTAAAAATAGTGTTCTACTGAATGTGCAACGTAAAACGCCAATGCGTTTTAAAAGAGTGCACTTGGAAGACAGTCAATTTCAAAAAACATTTACGGTACACAGCACAGACCAAATTTTAGCGCGAAGCTGGCTGACTCCTGCCGTTATGCAGCGTTTACAGCAACTCGCTAACGTCTTTAACTGTATCGATTTTCAAGCCAGCCTGTATCAGGATAAATTGTTGGTTTTACTGAATACGTCTCAGGATTTCTTACCCCCACCGCCCATTGCGGTCCCATTAAGCGATGGCGCAGTCGGATACGAGTTTGTGGTAGAGGTATCTGCCATGTACGCGTTAATCGAAGCACTCTTGGCACAATTTGCACACACGTCACAACCCTAAGGTTTGAATGCCTTGCGTTGATATCAGCGTAAGGCGTAAAGCGACACAATTAAGACCAGCGTTAACAGCCCAAAAAAAGCAGATAAGTAGCTTTGTATGGTTTTTTCGGCTTGGTTAAGTGTTATTAACGTCGGCAGTGAAAAACTGGGTTTCGTTGCTTGTTCTTCAACACCAACAGCCTTGTGTGGTGTAAGTCGATCCAGTTGCGTTGTGCAGACCTCTTTTAGTTTAATTAACGGGTAAATGATGTCTCCAGCGGGTATTTGAAAACGCGGATAGGCCCCCAAAAAATACACAGCAATCAGTGTGAGCCCAGGCACTAGAAGCAGGCTGGGATAGGCTGACCATTGAGACAATCCCGACGGTAGATCCAGCTCAGGGATGAGCACGCTTGGCCCCAGACCGCAGATGATCACTAAGCCTGCCCATCCCAGGTTCATGCTAAGTGGCAACGCAGAAGGCGTCGGGCTTTTGTTTTTCCACATCAGACTCAGAAAACGAAACATGAGTAAGGTGGTAGCCATAGCACTTAACGTAATACTGGGCAGCAACCAACTAGGCAGACTGTCTTGCTCTAAAACACCTTTGAGGGCGAGTTTCGCTTGAATACCGCTGCCAAACACACCGATCAGCGACAAGGCTGGCACTAAAACACCGAGTACAATGATAAAGAAGGATACGCTGCGGTAGTGATCTTTAAGGCCAACGGATAAAAATAAAGCGCCTTTAGCAATGGCATGATGAAAGGCAAAGACGAGCAGTGTGGGCAGCAAAAAATGCCACATCTCTGGAAGGATGAGTGCCGCACCCAAGGCGCAGGTCATCAAGCCCATTTGACTGATGCTTGAATAGGCAAGAACGGCTTTGGGCAGAGTTTGTAAGAACCCTATACCCCCGGCAACGAAGGCAGCAACAGCCCGACGAATATCATAATCAGTCCCATTGTAGGCAAGGCGACCAGGCCGAATGGCAAGATGGAGAGCCACGCAAACAACCCTGCTTTGATCATCGCGCCACTTAAAACCGCACTGGCTGGCGTGGGGGCAACCGGATGGGCTAAGGGCAACCACATATGTAAAAAAGGCAACCCCGCTTTAACACCAAAGCCCAGCAGTAGACAGGTTAAGGGAAGCCATAGATTTTCGGCCTGAGGTAAATGGGTTTTGAGTTCCGCAAAAATAAGTGTGGAATGGGCAGAGGCCGCACTGGTTAAAAATAATCCAGCCAGAATGAGCATTTCACCGACAACGGCCATCACTAGGTAGATGCGTCCAGCAAATAAGGCATTGTCTTGCCGGGTATGAATGACCAGGCCATAAGCGGAGAAGGTCATCAATGCAAAAAACGTATAAAAGCTGACAATATCTTGGCTGATGAGCAAGCCGAGGTTTCCTGTGAGGGTCATGAGCCACAGCAGCCAAAAGCGGTTCGCATGTTGATCACGTTTTAAGTAGCCAAGACCAAAACAGGCTGAAAAGATCCACAATAAGGCGGTAAAGCGCAGGAACACGTTATGGGTGACATCGGTTCCCCACAGACTGCCCAAAAACAATGACGAGAGTTCTATGCTTTGACTGGGCATAAAGCTTAGCAAGAGTGCAGGCAGTGGCGCTAACATGGCCAAGAAGGGGATCATTGCTCGGCCAGCAGGATGTAAAAATGCCAATAGCAATATCAAAGGCAGACAAGGGTGAATAGCAGCCAGAACTGAAAAAACGTCATGGTTGGTACTCCCGAATGACAATGAGTCGCGCCCAGCTCAGTGGGCTGAGATCTGAGCCGGCAAACAAACCGGCCGCTACACTTAATGCGGCGGTAATTAAGGCTGGAATGAGCAGTAAGGGAATGGTATCACGCCATTGCGTAAAGGACTCATGTGGCCATTGCCCTTGCTGGGGCAAAAACCAGATACGATAGAGCACTGGTAAAAAATACGCAGCATTTAAGAGGCTGCTGCCAATCAGCACCCAAATAACCCAATCCATTCCTGCCGCTAGGGCACCTGTGCCGAGATACCATTTGCTGATAAAACCCGCGACGGGGGGAATGCCGATCATGCCCAGTGCCCCAAGCGTAAACGCCGCGCTGGTCATGGGCATGCGTTTTCCTGTGCCATTGAGTTCGTGTATTTTGTGAATCCCCAAGGTTTCGGCATAGTTGCCGGCACAAAAAAACAGGGTCACTTTCATCAGACCTTGGTGTAAAAGGTGAACCAGTCCTCCAATGGTGCCAAGGGGCCCGATCAGTGTGACCCCCAAGATAATGTAGGAGACTTGGCTGACGGTTGAGAAAGCCAAGCGTTTTTTGATGTCGGTTTGCTGCAAGGCTCGCCATGAGCCATATAAAATCGTAAAGCTGGCTATCAGACTTAAAGGTAAAAGATAGCCTTGTTGCCACGCCAATTCGATGCCAAAAACATCGTAGACAACCCGAATAATGCCAAAAGCGCCTGCTTTGACCACCGCAACCGCATGCAGCAACGCGCTGACTGGAGCGGGTGCAACCATGGCGGTGGGTAACCAACCGTGGAAAGGAAACAAGGCGGCTTTCACGGCCATGCCGCCAATCAGCAGAAGAAAAATAATGGCGCTGGCGATGGGAGACGTGTGGGTGAATTCAGCCATTTGTGCAGTCTGACCAAACGCTAAATCACCGGCAAAAGCATAAAATAAGGCAACCCCCACGAGCAACACGACCCCGCCACTGAGTGTGTAGGCAAGGTAGGTTCGCCCCGCTTTCAGGGACTGGGGTGTGCCGCGATGGACGACAAGGGGGTAGGTTGACAGAGTCAGGAGTTCATAAAAAATAAGAAAAGTGAATAGATTACCCGCAAGCGAAATCCCCATCGTGCTGGCGACACACAGACTAAAATAGCCGAAAAACCGACTGCGGTTGGGGGCGTTTTCCAGATACCCAATCGCGTAGAGGGTGGTGCACAACCACAGAATAGAGGATAGCCCCGCGAACAGCATCGCCAGTGCATCGGCTCTGAGCACTAAGGAGAGCCCTGGAAGGATCTCTAAGGACACCTCAGGTGTCTCCTGTTGTGCGACAAGGCGAATGAGCAGGATGATGAGCCCTATTTTGATGATCGCCGCACCAATATTAATGGTCGAGCGCAGCCGGTGCCGCTCTTCTGGTAACAAAAAAATGACAATCGCCGCTAAAAAAGATGTCATTAGAACCCAGAGTGGTAACAAACTCATAATGTTCATTGTGTCACCACTGAGTGTGGTGGCAGCAAATCCAGCACAAGCATCGATGCAAACCCGAGCAAAATACTTAACACCGATAAACTCAGTGCCGACCATTCAAGAAGGGGAGAGGGTTGTTTAAACCGGTCGCCGCCTTCAACCTCTTGGTAGGTATATGAAAAAACACGAAAAATGTAGGCGGCTGAGAGAAGGCTGCCGAGTAGGATCACAAGAACCCACTGCCATTGGGACTGTAGCATCGCACTTTGAATGATGAGCCATTTGCCATTGAAACCACCGCTCGGTGGCAGCCCCATGATACTGACGCCTGCTAAACCAAATGCAAAGATATTCAAGGGACGGTAGCGACTTAACCCAGCGAGGGAGTGAAGATCCTTTTGCCCAGTGCAGAAGAGTAAATTACCTGCAGCCAGAAACATCCCTGCTTTTGCCAGCGCATGGGCAAGTAACATTAATATCCCCCCTTGAAAGGCCAAGTGGCTGGCATGAGGATTAGTGTCGGAGAGCAATGGAAAAATCAGCATGAAATAGCCAATCTGTGCCAGAGTTGAGTAAGCGACCACTAACTTAAGATGGGTTTGATGCAATGCCATCCATCCTCCCCACAATATGGCCGCGCTGCCTAAAATACCCATCAACAGACCAGCACTTGTGGGGGCAGAATCCAAGGAGAGTTCTGTCCACAAGCGTAAAACGATGTAAAAAGAGGCTTTGATGACTAAGGCGGACAGTAAGGCGCTGACGGGCGTTAATGCCCCGCCATGGGCAGGCGGAAGCCAGCTGTGCATCGGAAATACGGCAGTTTTCATCAGTAAACCGATAAACATGAAGCCCAAGGCCACAGAGGAGGAAAGCGTCAGTGAAAAGTGCTGGCTTAACTCCACTAACGACAAGGTTCCGTAAGTGGCGTAGAGCAGTGCAACCCCCAGCAGGTAACCGATTGAACCCAAGAGTGCCGCAAATAAATAGCGGAGGGCTGCGGCCAAGGAAAGAACGTCTCGACTGAGTGCAACCAGGCCAACGGCTGCTAAACTTAAAAGTTCTAAGCCCACGTATAAATTAAAGAGGTCTGAACTGAGCCATATGCTGTTCAGCGCCACCCAGAGAAACCAGAAAAATGGCCAGAATAATTTCAGCTGTGCTGGACGCAGATACACATAGGCATAAAGTGCACAGATGCTGGCAACAATGGCACTCATTAATGAAAAGATGAGGGCAAGGCCATCGATTCTGAGTTCAATACCCAATGGCGCTGGCCAGTTACCCATGGCTTCGTTAAACATGCCTTGGCTGTAAAATTGAAGGAGCAACAGGGCGTTATTTAGCAGCAAGGCTAGAATGAGGGCAAATGACATCAGGGTACGCCAGCGCTGCGACAGTGCCAGCGACACCAAGGCGCCTAACAGAGGAAACACGACGAGTCCAGCCATAGGAAAGTGGACCATTATGAAGGCCCCTGATCTTCAGGAAGTGTGGCGTGCTGGGTCAACGCTGCCCAGCGTCGAATTAAGACCAGTGCTAAAGCGGTTGCGGCAACGGCCACGACAATTCCGGTGAGCACTAAGCTTGCGGAATGTAATCCGCTTCTCCACGGCCACTTTGGGACAGTCCAACGAGAATCAAAAATGTGCCACTGCCCAGTAAATTAAAGGCGATCAGGCGTCGTAACAAATGCGTGTGCAATATGAAGCCGAACACACCAATACCGCACAAACCGACGCCTCCATATGCGAATATCAAATAACTGCTCATGGCGAATCCTTCTTTTGAAGCGGTGAGCTTTGAGACAGAAGAAACATACTAAATAAAATCCATCCAATTGAAAGCGTTAGGCCAAGTTCGATCAATAAAATGAAGATGCCAGCCTGTGAGTCTGGGTAGGTTAAGAAGGGTTGGCCATACAATAGCGGCATGCTGCCCACCAGCACAAAGAGGGCCAGACCAAAGATCCAGCCCCCTTTAAGATAGATGTCATTCTGAGCGAGTTGAGTTTTAAGACCGACCAAATAAAACAAGACGAATGCTGCGGCTAATACGGCACCGGCTTGGAAGGCACCACCAGGTTGTGCTGCACCGGCCCAGAGTAAGTACATACTGACCAAAAAGATCATGGGGAAAAACAGTTTTAAGCAGGCATGAAGCAAGGGGTTCGGCAAATATTCGTTAACGACGGGGTGCTCATCGGACTGCCGCAGAGTAACGGCCACTAACGCAGCTAGCACTAACACAGCCACTTCCAGCAATGTGTCGTAACTGCGGAAGTTGAGCAGTATGGCTGTAATTGGGTGGGTGACCCCTGAGTTTGTGAGATTCTCGCTGACCTGCAGATCAAGCGCAACGGCCGGGGCCAAGGGTTCGCTGATGGCCAATGCGAGCAGAAGTATGACGCCTGCCCCAGAAATAAGCGCAAGCCAAAAACGTGGTTGTTTCAACTGTTGCAATTGCGGCGGGGTGTTCGAGGTCGCGCGCAAATGTGCGAGAGCATCCAATAGCAAAATGCCCGTAATGCCAGCTCCAATCGCGGCTTCGGCTAAGGCAATGTCGGGTGCATCTAAGCGTATCCACACCAGTGCGAGAATCAGCCCCAATAAAATAAAGAACATGACCGCGCGAAACAGGCTTTGGGTAAATAAACTGAGGCTTGCTAAGCCAAGAAGGATGCAAACGAGCGTCAAGTCGATCAGTTCATTCATCTTCTGACTCCAAGTGACGTTCAGTTTCACTGGGTTGGCACAAGGGAATGCACTGTTCATCCGCTTCCCATGCGACCAAATGGCCACTCAGGGCGCTTGCAATCATGACCAGTCCCCAAATCAAAAGCAGTTTTAGGGCCAGCGCGACCGATTCGACATTCAGAATCAGTGCCAACACAATGAGACCTAACCCAAGGTTATCGGCCTTGGTCAAAGCATGAATGCGTGTGTAGGTATCAGGAAAACGAATCAGTCCCAGTGAGCCGATGCAAAACATGAGGGCGCCCGCAATCAACAAAAAACTCTGCAGTATTGCCAGTAAGCTCATACTAGGAGTCCTTTTTTTCTTGACTGAATCCCCAAACACGTCCGACGAACGCAATGGCGACGAGCATGGCGAGTAAGGCCAGAACTAAGGCTGTGTCGCGTGCTGCGGGTTGGTTTTGCAACTCAGCAAAAATCAGTAACACGGCAACGCCAGTAGAGCCCGTGAGTTGAGCGGCCATGATGCGATCTGCCATTCTGGGCCCACGCCAAATCCGAAACACCCCCATCAATAATGAGATGAGCAAAATTACCAGTGTTACGGAGTACAGACTGTTCATTTTGTAACCCTTAATGAGGCGGTTGTGTTAATGAAAAGGCACGCGCTATATGGTTTTCTAAACGAAGAAGCTCGGGCTGAATTTTATCTGGCGTATCTAAACAGTGAATTTTCAAGCCTTTTTGAGTCGTTCTGACGCTGAGAGTTCCTGGCAAGAGACTCATGGTGATCATAAACAGCCATAAGGGCAATCCGGTGAGCTGGGTTGTAAAGTCGGTCATGCAAGAGCATACCGGAAGCCTTCGATCCAATGTGCGTCGAGCGATATCGATACCTGCAATCAGCGATGCATACAGAAAGTAGCCAGCAAACCTGAGCAGTCCAAGAGGGTGTATTCGATAAGGCGAGGGTGGATAGACTCGCAGACTGACTAGGCTGCAAATTAACACGCTTGGAAGGCCGATCATCCAACTTGAGGCGTCTCCTTCACTGATGATCCACCAGAATAGGCCGCCGACCAAACTGCGCACAATAAACGAGGAGGGGGTAAACCCTCTTGCTAAGTGGTTCATCATCGCTCGATACACTCCGTTATTTAAAAGCCGCGCAATAGTCTTGAGGTGTATTGGCGGGTGTAAACCAAAGGATATCAGCACTTAGTTGAGCGAGGGGAAATCCCGGATAGGGTACAGGCAAATAGGTTTGAGCCGTTGTGGACTCACTCAACGCACTGAGCAATACCACCTTAACAGGTATCGAGGCAGGCATCCATCTAGGCACCCCAAGGTCGCGATGAGCATGAATCGCTCCCGCAATGAACACATTGACCTTGTCTTTGTCGTGATACTGGGCCAAGCGTTGCGCCATATGTTGATCCCGAGCCAGTTGAACCTGCAGCATATTATCGAGGTGTTCTCGTGGAAGCTGTTCGCAATGACTGCTAAACAGAAGCGCTTTCATGAACTCGCTATGCGCATGATCCAGGATGCCTTCCGGTGCGCCTGTTTGATAGGCCTTGCGTTGTGTATCTCTGGGTAAGTCGGCCCCCACGACTCTACCTGCATGATCTAGAGCCGCGCGAACTTGTGCTTCGTAACGACTCCATCCCCAGCCTTGATTCCACCCCAAGTCCTCAGGTGTGACGTACTGTCCTCGACCTAGCCAAGTGTCGAGTTCGGGTTGTATTTCAGAGGTGGCCATTTCAAACGCAACGCTGCCTAAGCGTGATTGCGCGGCAAGCGCTTCGATCAGTTGGGTTTGAAGTTGGTGATGGTCAGGGTTGTCGTGCAGTTCACCCACGAGCAACCAGCTGCCAAGCGGCAGGCGATCGATCAGCTCATCAAGATCGGTAAACTGATTATCCGCGCTGTACCAAAGTTGCCCCACCAATGGATGAGATTGATGCTCGGGGGCTAGCCATTGTGCCCCGATTGGAAGGCTCGCCAGCAAGAGCGAGAGGCAAGCTGCATTGAGTAGGCGATACATCATGAGTTGCGCTGCGTAGTTTTGACATCAAGATAGTCGCGCTGAATCACCGTTTCCAGCGCATTGACTGCCGCAACCAGCTCATCAAAGGTTTCACGGCAATTGCGAAGTTGTTTGATTTGATCGGCGGAGGGAACGCTGTTGGGTGATAAACTGGCGATATCGAGCAGCTCGCTGATGTAAGCGGCACGGGTATGCGCTACCATGGACAACAACGGTTTGAGGTCTTCAAGGCTCAGCTCTGGAATGACGGGATTAATAATCTCGCGATTTATTTCACGACGATACTTTTCAAGTTCGAGCAATAAACGATTATTTGTAACAGCCATGATCTTTCCTCAATTGGGTGAATACCTTTATTATGGTATCAGGGTTGTAATTGTGAAGCCTCTTTATTGATTTTTACGGAAAAAATTTGCACTGATCGGAATTATTAATGGCGATTGAAACCACTTTCAACGGTGAAACTGAGCGTTTACCCTTACGAAATTTTAGCGAAAAAGCCTATCTGGACTATTCGATGTACGTGATTTTGGATCGTGCATTGCCCCATATTGGCGATGGCATGAAGCCTGTTCAACGGCGAATTGTCTACGCCATGTCTGAGCTGGGACTTAAAGCCACCGCAAAATATAAAAAGTCAGCGCGTACCGTGGGTGATGTCTTAGGTAAGTTTCATCCGCACGGCGATTCAGCCTGTTATGAAGCCATGGTGCTGATGGCACAGCCGTTTAGTTACCGCTACCCTCTTGTCGATGGGCAAGGCAACTGGGGATCGCCAGACGATCCCAAGTCCTTTGCCGCAATGCGTTACACGGAATCGCGCTTAGCGCCTTACGCTGAGGTATTGCTGAAAGAGTTGGGATTGGGAACGGTGAATTGGCAGCCCAATTTTGACGGTACCCTGGATGAGCCTGAGGTGTTGCCCGCTCGCTTGCCGAACATTCTCTTGAATGGTGGGACGGGGATCGCGGTTGGTATGGCCACGGATATTCCACCGCACAACCTGCGCGAAGTGGCGAGTGCCTGTATTCATTTGCTGGATTTTCCAGAGGCCAGTGTCACGGATCTGTCTCAGTTTGTTTTAGCGCCGGATATGCCAACAGAAGCCGAAATCATTACGCCGAAAGCCGAGTTGCGCAAGCTCTACGAGACGGGGCGTGGCTCTGTCAAAATGCGTGCTGTGTATACGCGTGAAGACGGTGATATTGTTATTACGGCATTACCCTACCAAGTATCGGGTGCGAAGGTACTTGAGCAAATTGCAGCGCAAATGCAGCAAAAAAAGTTGCCGATGGTCAGTGATTTGCGTGATGAGTCGGATCACGAAAATCCAACACGTTTGGTCATCATTCCACGCTCAAATCGAGTTGATGCCGAGCAGTTGATGGCACACTTGTTCGCCTCCACCGATCTTGAGCGCAGTTATCGCGTCAATATGAATATGATTGGCGTGGATGGCCGTCCACAAGTCAAAGATCTGCGTAAGATCTTGGTTGAGTGGCTAGGCTGGCGTACCGAAGTGGTGCGGCGTCGATTGCAGCATCGCTTGCAAAAAGTATTGGACCGTTTGCATATTTTAGAAGGTTTGTTAGTTGCGTACCTGAATATCGACGAAGTCATTCGGATTATTCGGGAAGAAGACAATCCTAAGCAAGAAATGGTCGCTCGTTTTGGCATTTCAGAGATCCAAGCCGATGCGATTCTGGATTTAAAACTCCGTCATTTGGCGCGTTTGGAAGAGTTTAAAATTCGTTCCGAACAAGATGAGCTGGCGGCTGAGCGCAAATACCTTGAGGATACCTTGGGTTCGTCTGAGTTGATGCGTCAGTTGATTCGTAAAGAAATTGAAGAAGCGGCGGTTGAGTTCGGTGATGCACGTCGCTCGCCTTTGGTTGAGCGTGAAGAGGCACAAGCCTTTAGCGAAAAAGACCTGTTGTCATCCGATCCGGTGACGGTCGTTTTATCAAAGCAAGGCTGGATTCGAGCAGCGAGAGGCCATGATATTGATGCGTCGGGACTCAGCTATAAGTCTGGAGATGGATTTAAATTGGCCTGCGCAGGGCGTATGAATCAGCCCACCCTGTTGTTGGATTCGACGGGTCGCAGTTATACGCTGGATACGCACACACTGCCATCCGCACGAGGTCAAGGAGAGCCAGTGACGGGTAAGCTGACCTTGCCAAAAGGCGCCAGTATCGATGCACTACTATGTGCATCGGAGGCGGAGCGTGTCTTGTTAGCTTCAGATGCAGGGTATGGTTTTGTGACTCGTGTCTCAGATTTGACCAGCAAAACGAAGAACGGTAAAGCCGCACTCAGTTTGCCGACCAATGCGAAAGTGCTGCCGCCTGTGGTGGTCAAGCAGCCTGAGTCGGATCTATTGGCGGCGGTGACGAACGAAGGGCGTATGCTGGTGTTTCCTGTGTCTGAATTGCCTGAATTGGCGAAAGGGAAAGGCAATAAGATCTTAAATATTCCTTCGGCGAAAGCAGTTCAGGTGAAGAGTTGCTCGTTGCATTAACGGTATTGCCTGTAGATGCAACGCTCGTGGTAAATGCAGGGCGTCAGCATCTTAAGCTGAAAGGTGAGGATCTGCAGCATTATCAAGGCGAGCGCGGTCGTCGTGGCAATAAATTACCCAGAGGCTATCAGCGTGTGGATAGTTTAATGGTGATTCAAGACGCGTCTGACAAAGAGTCAGAGAGCAGTAGCGAGTAATCTGGAAGTGTTTTTCCCGCCACCACCGATTCTGCATTGCGTCGGTGGTGGCCGGAGAGTTGTTTATACAAGCTTACTTAATAAGTGTTTGGCTTGTTTTTCAAGTAGATCGTGATACGAAGTTCCAACTTGCAAAATCAATACCTTATCTTCGTTTTCACGACGGATATTGGCCCCATCTAATAACGACCGCTTTAGCTCTGGTGCTTCCGTGAGCGCGGTGTGACTGATTAAATCATTGCTATGTGTGTTGCGTGTTAAAAAGCGGGCTTCTTCGAGTAGACGGTCTTGTTTGTCATGACGCCCTCGGACAAGTGCCATATGGAGATTCATGACCGGCTGGAAGTACCGAATCCGACTCTGATTATAGTGCTTGTATAAATGCGTAAAGAGCATTGCTGCGCACACTGCATTTACACCGTGCGTGTCATCCTCTTGGGCTTCGTCAAAGTGCAGAAGCAAATCACCATTTTTACACTCGGACACTTCGGCGTTATAGATGGCGGCAACGGAGTTGGCCAGCTCTTGGTAGGCGCCGATGAGCTGCGCGCGCTCTTCTTCATCAACGTATTCAGCATGAGCGCTCGTGGTGTCGATTAGCATCAAATAGGCAGCTTCTTTAGCATCTAATACAAGTTCAAGATCTTGCTCAAATGCATAAATATTAGGCGTGGTCTCTTCTCGGCTTGCGCTGAGAGGGTTGTTTGGCATCGAAAAGTGAGGCTCATCCTCATCATCGCGTATGGCTCTGCCAAAGCTTTCTTCTAATTCAAAGCCATCATCAGGATCCGAGCCGCGTTGGAAATGCTCATGAGTGTGCAACATGGCGACCTTAGGATTAAATTCTGGAATCACACGATGCTTTGGCTCAGGCTTGAGCAGCGAGACGAGTTCATGATCATTGAGCTCTTGCTTGTGCGAGGCGCGCATTCCCATATTCGAAGACGTAGCTTCGTTATGATGTGGGTAGAGTAAGGGTGGCTCAGGTGCATCGTCTAAATGCGTTGAGATGGATGGGATCTCATCCTCTACAAATCTCGCTCGTTGTGGTGGAGTCTGTTTGGTCTGAGATCGACGTATTGAGTCTGCGAGAGGTCGGGCACTGGTTGCATATTCGTTGACATCGGCAAAGACTTGACGGGTATCCGCAGGTGTTAAATGACTAGGCGGGTGGCGGTCATGAGCCTGAATGGGTGCTTCTTGCGCTCGTTGCGTTGGCTCAGTCGGGACCTGTGCAGATGTGCTGTAATGGTGTCTTTCAGTTGGTGTCTCTAGAGGCGAACTGTAATGGGGTTTTTCAGTCGGCGCCTGTAGAGGGGTACTATTATGGGGTCTTTCAACCGGTGTCTGAACAGGTGCGCTGTTATAGGCTCTTTCAGAAAGGGGTTCAGTTGCCCTTTCCGTGGCTCTTTCCGGCATCCGCTCAGGCACTGTTTCTGCTGCTCTTTCAGGAAGTGTATCAGTCTTACTGAATGCCGCTTGTGGGATCGCATCTGATTTTAGATCAACAGGTGCACGCAGTAATTCATCTAAATTGATTTCAGGCAAGCTATCGCTCTGATTTTGCTCTTTCATGGCATTGCTAAGGGCTGCATCAAAACGGCTTTTGGTTTCCTTCACACGGTTAACCGCGCGCTCAGGACGGCTTGAGATGCTTAACCACAAGGAAAACAGCGTCAACAAAAAAGTACCCGCTGCCCCTGCGAGCATGAGTTTGTGTTGGCGCTCAATGATGGCGTGTATAGGCGTTACATCACTCCAGATACTCAGCTTGCCAAGTATTTCATTGGCACCTGTTAGCTCAACACTGAACACCGCCCCTTGGGCGTCTCCCGCCATCCCGAGCCGCAAACCGGATGGGTCAGTGAGTTCCATCCCTGTCACCATCGGCTGTGAACTGAGTTCGTTCAAAATATAGTTGAGGCTGACGCGATCATCATTCAGCAAAAAGGGTTGGATTAAGACCCCGGCACTGCGCGCCAATGACTGGCTTAATTCTGATGCATTACGCTCAGACATGAGTTGGCTATCTGTTTTTAACAAAATAGCGGTAAGAACAATGCCTGCAAGCATAATAATAGCGGTGACAAACAGGGCTCTAAAGCTGCTGTTACCTTTGGGTGTTTCCTTGTCTGAGTCTACGGTGCTCATGTGATGCTTAATCCGCAATAAGAGATCAACTTGTAAGAGTAAATATGATACCAGTTACCTTACTTCAGTCACACCTGTCAGAGAAGATGATTCCTAGAATGACCCCCGTTGAATAGCAGGTTATAATGCGGTATCGGCAGCGAGATAAAACGGGAAAGTACATCGCATGAATACTCAAGCATACATGATAGATTTGGGGCAAAAGGCACGCCATGCCTCACGTCTGATTGCAAAAGCAGATACGCAGCAAAAAAACAAAGCATTGTTTGCAATGGCAAAAGCGATTGATGAAGCACGTGCTGAGTTGATGAGCGCCAATGAAAAAGATTTAATGGCTGGTCGTGAAAAAGGACTGGATGCCGCCATGCTGGATCGTTTAGCACTGACGCCGGCTCGTATTGATGGCATGATCGAAGGCTTGAATCAGGTGGCGGCATTGCCAGACCCGATCGGGGGGATCACAGGTATGAACTACCGGCCCTCTGGGATTCAAGTGGGTAAAATGCGTGTGCCGCTGGGGGTGATTGGGATTATTTATGAATCTCGTCCTAATGTGACGGTAGAAGCGGCCAGTCTCTGCTTAAAATCAGGTAACGCGGCGATTCTTCGTGGTGGCTCTGAGTCGGTCAACTCCAACCTGGCAATTGCGCGTTGTGTTCGACAAGGCCTAGAGGTGGCCGGATTACCCCTTGAAGTCATTCAGGTTGTTGAGACTCCAGATCGAGAAGCGGTGGGCCATCTCATCACTATGCCTGAGTATGTGGATGTCATTGTTCCACGTGGCGGCAAAGGCTTGATTGAGCGTATTGCAAACGAAGCCCGAGTGCCTGTGATTAAGCACTTGGATGGTATTTGTCATGTGTATATCGACAAAGCTGCCGATAAAATCAAAGCCATCAATATTGCAATTAATGCAAAAACCCATCGCTATGGTACGTGCAATACCATGGAAACCTTATTGGTTCATGAATCGATTGCATCCGAGGTGTTGTCTGAGTTAGCCGAACGTTATCAAGCCACAGGGGTTGAGCTTAGAGGCTGCTCGCGTACGTTGAATCACTTGCCCGGCATTCTGCCTGCGACGGAAGAGGATTGGGCGACAGAGTATTTAGCGCCAGTGTTGGCGATTCGGATCGTTGCGTCCATGGATGAGGCAATCGCCCATATTAACCTGTATGGTTCACACCATACCGATGCAATTATTACTGAAAACTACACGGATGCGCGTGCGTTTTTACGTGATGTTGACTCAAGCTCAGTCATGGTGAATGCATCAACGCGCTTTGCCGATGGCTTTGAGTATGGTTTAGGGGCGGAAATTGGTATTTCCACCGATAAAATACACGCTCGCGGACCTGTTGGTCTTGAAGGGCTTACATCAGAAAAGTACATCGTTTTGGGTGATGGTCAGGTACGCGTCTGAGTGAAGATTGATCAGAATCCTTTTGTGTTCATGGGTGGGACTTTTGATCCCATCCACAATGGACATCTGCGTTCGGCGCTTGAACTGCAGCAGTGGTTAGGTTGTGAACAAGTGTGCTTAGTGCCCTCTGGACAACCCGTCCATAAACATTATGATGTCTGCCCCGCTCAACATAGGCTGGAAATGGTCAGGCTTGCGGCTCGCGATGCGTGGCGTTTGTCGGTCGATGATCGAGAAGTCAGTTCAGATACGCCATCCTATACGCTCAAAACCTTGCAGTCGTATCGTGAGGAGCTGGGAAGTGAGCGATCGATTATTATGGTTGTTGGAATGGATGCGTATCTAACGCTACCAACTTGGCAAGGATGGGATACTTTTCTGTCACTCTGTCATATCATAGCTGTGGCAAGGCCTGGGTATGATTACCGACCAGATGCCATAATGGATCACTACACACGTGCGCATCAAGTAAATAATGCACAAAAATTGAAAGATAGCGCCTATGGTCATGTATTCATTCATGAATTAACACCCTTGGGGATATCAGCAACACAGATTCGTCACTTGATACAACTCGGCCAAACACCCCGTTTTTTGCTGCCAGATCAAGTGTGGGAATACATTAAACAAAATAAGCTTTATGGCTTTAAATGAGGCAAACAGACTCGCAATGCAAACTGAGCAATTAATTAAAGAAGTGCAAACCATCCTGGAAGACATGAAAGCAAAGGATTATGTCCTCTTAGATGTACAGGGTAAATCAAGTGTTACCGATTATATGATGATCGTGAGCGGAACTTCTAAGCGCCATGTGATCTCTATAGCCAATGATGTGATGGAAAAGATCAAAAAAGCAGGCGTTAAGCCACTCGGGTCAGAAGGGCAAAACTCCGGTGATTGGATACTGGTTGATTTAGGAGATGTTGTGGTTCATGTGATGATGCCAGATGCGCGTGCATTCTACGATTTAGAGCGCTTGTGGCGCCATACGGATGATGAGCCGGTTACAGGCTGATGAAGTTACGCATTCTTGCTGTGGGCACGAAAATGCCAGATTGGGTTGAAAAGGGGTTTGCTGAGTACAGCAAACGCCTGCCCTCTGATTTTCAGATTGAACTGCATGAGATTTCCCCTGGCTATCGAGCAAAGGGGCCGATATTGCTCGTGCCATGAAAGCAGAAGGCGATGCTATCCTCGCAGCCATTGGTAAAAATGAGCACGTGGTGGCGTTAGTGGTGGAGGGCAAAAGCTGGTCGACGGAAACCCTTGCTGAACAAGCAGAGGGGTGGCGAATGAATGGCTGTAATGTGTGTTTGTTGATCGGAGGTCCTGATGGACTTGATGCGCGTTGTATAGCGGCTGCGCACCAGAAATGGTCCTTATCCGCACTGACATTGCCTCATCCTCTGGTTCGCATCGTTTTAGCTGAGCAGTTGTACCGTGCTTGGACGCTCCTCCAAGGTCACCCATACCACAAATAATCGGCTGCCATGTATTCTAACGATACGTTTAATCAATCCAGCAAAGAAAGTCGTACATTTACTCGAAGAGTGATTTTGGCGTTTCTGATTGTCCTGATTTTATTTTCAGTTTTAATCGGTCGTGTTTATTTTTTGCAAGTGGTCGAATATGAACGTTATACGGCCATTTCAGATCGAAACCGTATACAGCTGCAACCCGTTGCACCCAGGCGAGGTTTAATCTACGACCGAAATGGCATTCTGTTAGCGGACAATCAGCCTACCTTTAGCGTGACGTTGCTTCGAGAAGAAATTTCGAACATGGATGAGACGCTCGAAACGCTATCGGAGTTGATTGATATTGCCGAGCGTGATGTGGAACGCTTTAGGCAGAGGCTGCAGCAGCGTCGGCGTCCTTATGAAACCGTGCCCTTACGCTTTCGTTTAACGGAAGAAGAAATTGCCCGTATTTCTGTCAATTATCACCGTTTGCCTGGGGTTCAGGTCGAGGCTGATTTAATTCGCTTTTATCCGTTTGGAGAGTCCTTGGCGCATGTGCTGGGGTATGTTGGGCGAATTAATGAACGAGATCTTGAGCGCATAGACACCGCTAAGTATGCTGGGACGGATTATATTGGAAAGCTCGGTATTGAGCGCTTTTATGAGCCGATTCTCCACGGTGAAGTCGGTTTTCAAAAGGTAGAAACCAACGCGCGTGGTCGTGTATTGCGTATTCTGGAGCATGAAGATCCTAAACCCGGTGTTGATTTAAAACTAAGTTTAGACATTCAGCTGCAGCAATTTACCGAAAAAGTGCTGCAGGGCTGGAAGGCATCAGTGGTGGCTATCGATCCTGAAACCGGCGGCATATTGGCACTTGTCAGCACCCCTGCCTATGATCCCAATTTGTTTGTTACCGGGATATCGAATGCGGATTATAACGAGTTAAGAGACTCGCCTGATCTGCCGTTATTTAACCGAGCGGTCAGAGGTGGGTATCCGCCAGGTTCGACCATAAAACCCATCATGGCAATGGCGGCAATCGACAGCAACACCGTGCGAGCGGATTATACCATTTGGGACCCTGGTTACTATCAAGTGACTCAAGGTGGGCGTCGTTACCGGGATTGGCGTCGGGGTGGGCATGGTCGTGTGAATATGAATTTGGCAATTGCTCAGTCAGTCGATACTTGGTTTTATGACGTAGGGCATCGCATGGGGAATGAACCCATGGCGCATTACATGCGCATGTTTGGCTTTGGTGAAATCACAGCGGTGGATACGCCCGAGGCCATTCGGGGTGTTTTGCCAACACGTGACTGGAAGCGTGCCACGATGAATGAGCCTTGGTATCCAGGTGATTCGATCAATATGAGCATAGGGCAAGGCTATATGGTGGCAACACCTTTGCAATTGGCCATTGCTACAGCGGTTTTAGCCAATCGAGGGCGCTGGGTTCAGCCGCGCGTTTTGATGGGCGTGATCGATGAGACGAATGAGGGGGAAGAGCGCTTAACTTTACCGGATCTCGTCACTCAACACCCTGTTCCTGCCGATGTCGATGTTAAAAATCCAGATCTTTGGGGGCCCATTATCCAAGGAATGGTTGATGTAGTGCACGGTCCAACCGGAACGGCACGGCGTGTTGGTCAAGGAATGACGTACAAAATGGCAGGTAAAACCGGAACCGCGCAGGTGATTGGGATCGCGCAGGATGCTCGCTACGATGCCAGCAAAATAGACGCACGTTTTCATGATCACGCGTTGTTTATAGCTTTGCGCCAGTTGAGAATCCAGAAATTGCAGTGGCGGTTGTGGTTGAAAATGGCGGTGGGGGCTCTAGCGTGGCGGCACCGATTGCGCGAAAAGTAATGGATGCATGGTTGTCAGGGAACTATACACTGGATGATGAGGGCGAAATGCATGAGCATCGTGATTTTCAGCGGACAATGCCGGGGGCAAAAGCGCACTTTCAGCGATCCAAAAGTCTATGGAGCTATACCTGCTTAGATGCTTGGATGTTGCTTTTATTATGTGTACTCTGCGGCTTTGGACTCTACGTCCTGTACAGTGCATCGGGCCAAGACATCACCTATGTCGAACGTCAAGCGGTGCGCATGGGGGCTGGTTTTTTGCTGATGATTTTTTTGGCTCAGATTAACCCAAAAGTGTTTATGCGCGTCGCGCCTTGGCTTTATGTCGCTGGGGTGGCGTTACTCGTTGCCGTGCTTTTGTTTGGTGTGCAAGCCAAAGGGGCTCAGCGTTGGATAGCCTTGCCAGGGTTTAGATTTCAGCCATCCGAGTTGATGAAACTTGTGCTCCCTATGACGCTCGCCGCGTATATTGTTCGGCAGAGTTTACCGCCAACGTTGGTTAGGCTGTTGGTATCCTTGGTTTTACTGGCGGTTCCGATGCTGCTAATCATGAAGCAGCCTGATCTTGGGACCAGCTTCTTAATAGCGGCATCGGGGATCTTCGTAATTTTGCTTTCCGGTGTCTATTGGCGCTATGTGTTCCTAGCGCTAGGGGCCGCTGGCGCTGCATTGCCTGTTTTATGGAGCTTTATGAAGGAGTATCAAAAGCAGCGTGTGATGACCTTTATAAATCCAGAAAGCGATCCACTGGGCGCGGGTTGGAACATCATTCAATCGAAAACGGCGATAGGTTCGGGTGGGTTGTCGGGTAAGGGGTGGATGCAGGGAACTCAATCGCAATTGAACTTTTTGCCGGAATCACACACAGACTTCATTATTGCCGTGATTGGCGAAGAGCTGGGCATGCGAGGTATCGTCGTGCTCATGTGTATTTATCTGTTAATTATTTTGCGCGGGTTGCTGATTGCTGTGCGAGCACAAGACAGTTTTTCGCGTTTGTTGGCGGGCAGTATTACACTTACCTTTTTTATTTATGTTTTAGTTAATGTTGGAATGGTGACAGGGTTGATGCCTGTCGTAGGGGTGCCTTTACCGATGGTTAGCTACGGTGGAACCTCAATCGTTACTTTAATGGCAGGGTTTGGCATTTTAATGTCCATCTATTCTCATCCACAATTACGCAGGCATTAGGAGATCAAATGTCATGTTTTAAGCTGTTGCGAGCTGGAATTATTTCCTGCGTCGTATTGAGTTTTTTGGCAGGATGCTCGTCTAAAAGTACTGTGCAAACACCGCAAAAAAAACCTGAAGTGAAACCGCAAACCAATGCGGGTCGCTATTCAATGCAGCATGATAAAGCACCGATTAACCCACCTGATGTGAGTAAGGTGCCCAATGCAGTGCCGCGCTATGAGCCTTTGAGTCGCGGTGGAAACCGTTCACCCTATGAGGTTTTTGGGCAAACCTATCATATCCTGCCCAGTGCGAAAGGGTATAAAGAACAAGGAGGAGCCTCTTGGTACGGTTTGAAGTTTCATGGCCACTTGACGTCGAACGGTGAAGTCTATGACATGTATGAAATGACGGCTGCACATAAGAGTCTTCCTTTACCAACATTTGCACGGGTTACAAATCTTGATAATGGGCGATCGGTGATTGTTCGAATTAATGACCGTGGTCCTTTCCATGAAGGGCGGATTATTGACTTATCCTATGCGGCGGCGTATCAGTTGGATATCCTTCGCAACGGTACAGGGCGTGTGGAAGTAGAAGCTATTGTGATAGAGCCTTCTTGGTCTGACAACATCGCAGCCGCTAAGCCTGCACCTTCTCAGACACAGGAAATCCGTACGCAAGTGAGGACGGCATCCCCCGTAGTGTCATTAGATCGCCGCTATTTGCAAATTGGCGCCTTCTCAACTGAGGTGGCGGCTAAGCGTGCGCAAACGCAGGTCAGTAATTTATCTGCGGGTGTTCCTGTCGGGATTTATCCGGCACAAACCGCCAATGGTTCGGTGTACCGTGTTAAAATAGGGCCTTTTAACATCGGAGATTCTCTGGACTCCTTGATGGCCAGGTTGCAGTCAGCGGGGTATCATTCCGCTCATCTGGTGGATAGGCCTTGATGTACGTTAGACCGATTTTGTTTATTAACCGCTAACTGAAAGAACGGAATGTCATGTTTAAACAGTTTATAAAATCCCCAGCGAAGTGCTTAGTCCTCGTCGTTCTGCTATTGGTGTTTGTACCGGTGGCGCAGTCCAGCACGTTAATCCCAGCTCCTCCTCAAATAGGTGCGCGCTCGTATATTGTGATGGATGCGGATACAGGCAACGTCATCGTGGCTCATAATGAGCATGACCGTTATCCCCCGGCTAGCCTTGTGAAAATTATGACCAGCTACATTGCTGAGCAAGAAATCATTCGTGGTAACTTGGCAGAAAGCGATATGGTCAGCATCAGCGAAAAAGCCTGGAGAACCGGTGGATCTCGCATGTTTGTGCAAGAAGGCACACAGGTGAGTGTCATTGACTTGTTGCGTGGCATCATCATTCAGTCAGGAAACGACGCCTCGGTTGCCATCGCAGAGCATATTGCGGGCAGTGAAGAAGCCTTTGCTGATTTAATGAACCAGCATGCTCGTCGAATTGGCATGACCAATACTCAGTATCAGAATGCGACGGGCTTACCCGCCGAAGGACAGTATTCATCTGCATACGATTTGGCCTTGCTGTCACAAGCCTTGATTAATGACTCACCTCAGTATTACCCCATCTATGCTGAAAAGTATTTTGAGTACAATAAAATTCGTCAGCCGAACCGAAATCGTCTTTTATGGCGTGACGATAGCGTTGATGGTATTAAAACAGGGCACACCAATGAAGCAGGCTACTGTTTGGTGAGCTCTGCGATTCGCGATGGTATGCGTTTGATTACTGTGGTGATGGCTCCGCCAGTGAAGAAACGCGTGCTCAGGAAACGCAGCAGTTAATGTCGTTTGTCTATCGTTTTTACAATACCCACCAGCTGTATCCGGCCAATCAGGTGTTGAGTCAGCCACGGATTTGGGGCGGCTCTTTGGATCAACTGAAAGTGGGCGTGTCCAATAAGCTCGCGGTGACCTTGCCAAGAGGCAAAGAGGATGAGGTTGAGGTGACCTTAGACTTGCCACGCAGTATTAAAGCCCCCATTGAGATAGGACAAGAGCTCGGTCGTGTGGTTGTCAGCTTGAATGGAGAGGAACTCACCAGTGCGCCTTTGGTTGCCTTAGAGGCGGCCGAGCAAGGTGGATTAATTAAACGTATATGGCATATGATTTTACAGTTTTTCACTGGCCTGATCAGTTAAATAGAGAGATGCGCGCATGTCAGATTCGGTAGAGGCCCCAAAAATTGAGTTTCCGTGTGAGGATTACCCGATAAAAGTTGTAGGGAATAATGAAAATAACTTTTATGGGTTTGTCGTTGAGACGGTTCAAATTCATGCACCTGACTTGGATATCACACAGGTGACATTCCAAGACAGCCGTAATGGACGTTTTCAGTCTGTGCGCTTGAAAATTCGTGCAACGGGAGAGGCGCAATTGCAGGCATTATTTGAAGATCTAAAGGCGTCAGGCCGCGTGCATATGGTTCTATAATGCAAGACAAGGCGCTGATTATACGTTCATTGGGTGTGCAACCCTACGTATCGGTTTGGCATGCAATGCAAGCCTTTACCGATCAGCGTACGGAAACCACGCTCGATGAAATCTGGTGTTTAGAGCACGAGCCTGTGTTTACTCAAGGGCAAGCGGGTAAGGCTGAGCATCTGCTGAATCCGGGCGATATCCCAGTGGTTCAAGTGGATCGTGGTGGACAAGTGACCTACCACGGTCCCGGTCAGCTTGTGGTATACCTGTTACTGGATCTAAGACGACACAAACTGGGCGTGCGCGATGTTGTTACGGCAATGGAACAGTCCGTGGTTGAGGTCTTGGATCAGGTGGGAGTGCAGGGGTACGCCAAAAAAGATGCACCGGGTGTTTACGTTGATGAGCAGAAAATTGCGTCGTTAGGATTGCGTGTGAGGCGAGGGTGTTCATTTCATGGGTTGGCGTTAAACGTTGATATGAATCTAGAGCCTTTTTTACGGATTAACCCCTGTGGCTATGCCGGCATGCAAATGACGCAGGTTAAGCAGTTTGATAGCAACGTCAACTTAGACTGGGTATCGAGTCGACTGCTGAATAGCTTAGTCAACCAGCTTGGCTACACTGAGATTGAATACTCGACAGACCTTCATCAGTGATCAGGGTAATAAAACACGTACCCTGATCCGCAATGATGGCTTAGACGTCCTGTTAAACAACCTGGCTGAGCATTATTCAATGTTCTTCAGTAATTGCTCGATTAAGTCATCCATGCATACAATTCCCACCAGTGAATTATCATCCAGCACTAAGACACGTTTGACTTTGTTTTGTGCCATTAAGGATGCAACGTGTTTTAATGCAAGGCTTTGTCCTACCGAAATGGCGGGCTTTGCGCAAATGTCATAGACATTGATTAAATCGATATCACCGTTTTCAGCAATAATGGTCTTGATGATATTGGTATAGGTAATCAAACCATAGGCATCATGTTCGTTGGTTTTATCCACCACCAGTGACTTTAAACTGTGTCGCTTCATCAGGCTCAAGGCTTCACGAATGGTCGCAAACGGAGAAACGATGATGACATCGCGAACCATGACATCTTTAACCAGCATAAGAGAAGCTCCCGTTAAATAGAATCTTTAAGATGATTTTCAAATTTTGACAGTTGAGATAAGTCTATGCCACCTAAATGCTCGAGTGCAAAGGTGAAGACCACTCCATGAGATTTTTTATCTTTATCGATCAGTAATTCTTGAATGGCTTTTAGAATTTCCAGAGATAAGCCTTTTTCCAACACCATCAGGACAACTGATTGGCTCCCTTCATAGGTCATACCGAAAAAGGTTTTCTTGGTGTTGTTGCCGATTCCTCTTCCACCTAGGATCGTGATGCCACCCGCACCTAAATCACGAGCATTATCAACTACTTTTTGTTCCAGCTCTTCTGGAACAATCGCCACTAAAACAGAAAACTTCATGATTCTACCTTGTTAAATTTAGTCAACAGGTCTGCCACGATGGCGTAGCACATGACAGAGACAATAGGAAAAATGGATGCAAAAGCGATCAAACCAAAGCCATCGATTAATACGTTGCGTCCTTCAATATGGGTCGCTAAGCCTATGCCGAGCGCTGTTACTAAGGGGACGGTAACCTCTGAGGTGGTGACCCCGCCTAAGTCAAAGGCCAGTGCCGTGATGTACTTGGGCGAAATGATCGTTAGCAAAATAACTAAGGTGTATCCTCCAATAATGAAATAGTGAATAGACCCTCCAGTAATTAAACGAAAGACGCCAATCGTGATCCCAACAGCCACGCCCAATGCCACCATTAAACGAATGGCATTGCCTTTAATACGTCCACCCGATGCTTCTTCTGCTTGTTGACCGACGGCAATCAGGGCGGGTTCGGCCATGGTGGTGGCAAATCCAATCATAAAGGCGAACAAATAGATAAAGCCAAAACGATTGAGGTTAATAAGCTGCTCCGCCATGCTGTAACCGATGGGAAACAATCCAATTTTAAGCCCAACAACAAAGGCATAAAGACCAATGATGACCAGCAAAAAACCAAAAGCAATTTTGGGTGGGTTTGAGAGCGGGCGTTTCAGAATGATGTACTGAAAGAAAAGAATAGTGATGATAATCGGTAAAACATCTCTGAACATCGTCAGCAAGTCTAAGAGGGCCGTGACGAGGGCATGTTGGGTTGCTTGCTGGGTAACCGCTTGGAAAACGGCTTGAGTCTCGGCCGTGAGGGAGTACACCACAATGCCATAGAGTTGAACGCTAATCATGGGTACCATTACCGCAAGCGCGACCAGGCCAAAACCATCGATTAAGGGGTTACGTCCTTTAATCGACGATGCCAGTCCTATGCCTAACGCGGCAATCAATGGAACGGTGACAATATTGGTGGTGACACCGCCGGAGTCGTAGGCCAAGCCGACAATTTCTTCAGGGGCAAAAAACGTTACCAGTACCACTAAAATGTAGCCGATGATCATATACCAGTGAATCGCATGACCGAAAATAATTCGGAAGACGCCGAGTGCGATAACCAAACCAACAGAAATGGCAACGAGGATGCGCAGTGTTAATGCATCGACTCGTCCCTCGCTGATCTCCATTGCTTGATTGGCAACGGCAATCAGAGCAGGCTCAGCCACCACCGCAGAAAAGCCCAAGGCAAAACCAAAGGTCAGTAAGATCGGGATAGAGCCTTTGCGCGCAAATTGATTCGAAAGACTCTTGCCGACTGGAAAGATACTGAGATCCAAGCCTTGTAAAAATAAGGCGACGCCAAACGCGACGATAAGAAGACCAAATGCCATGTTCAGACTGTTGTCTGGCATTTGTTGTAAGATGATCAGTTGAAAAAACAATACGACTGCGACAATGGGCAGTAGGTTTTTGAGTGCATGCAAAAACGCATGTCCGAAGCTTTTCAGAAACAAGAATTGAGCCTCTTATGTTGCTGACGAATCAGTTTTATTAATTGTTTGATAAATAAGAGTTAATTTGTTCATCACTCATCTAAGCAACATCATAATTAAATGAGATGACAATTTCACCACATTTATACGTAAAAATGTAATTTGCCTTGTATCCATTGATCTGGCGCAATGTTGTCTCGATGTGAGGCTTGAGTGTCCGCTCAAGCATTTTTTCGCTAGAATAGCAGCGCACGAATTTAAAACAGATCAAATAGATCTGTGTATGGCTAAATAACTCGAGTGAGCCGTTTACAGTATGTACATAATTATTTTGGGCGCAGGGCAAGTGGGCGGCACTGTGGCCGAAAATCTTGCCAGTGAAGCAAACGACATTACCATTGTTGACAGTGATGTTGGCCGTTTGCGGGAGTTGGCGGATCGTCTCGATATTCGAACGATAGAGGGGTCAGCTTCGAATCCAAGTGTGCTTGAAAGTGCAGGGGCAAGGGATGCTGATATGTTGATTGCCGTCACGAATAGTGATGAGGTGAACATGATTGCCTGCCAGGTGGCTCATACCTTATTTAATGTGCCCACAAAAATTGCACGCATTCGAGAGCATGACTATTTATATGGCGATCATGCGCTGTTTGGCAGCAAAGCCATGCCCGTTGATGTGCTGATTAGCCCGGAAGAGCTGGTTACCCTGCATATCAAAAAGTTGATCCAGCACCCTGGAGCACTGCAAGTGCTCGATTTTGCCGATGGCAAAGCCCAGTTAGTTGCCGTCAAAGCCTACTATGGCGGTCCTCTGGTTGGCCGCGAAATCGCTTACCTGCGCACACACATGCCCAATATAGATACACGAGTTGCCGCCATATTTCGGCAGGATCGGGCCATATTGCCGCAAGGGGATACTATCATCGAAGTCGATGATGAAGTTTTCTTTATCGCTGCCAAGCCTGATATTCGTTCGGTGATGAGTGAGTTGCGTCGATTGGATAAGCCTTACAAACGCATCATTATCGCGGGTGGGGGCAATATCGGTTCGCGTTTAGCATTGAGTCTAGAAGCCGATTTTCAGGTCAAGCTAATTGAGCGCAGTTTGCCCCGATGCCATGTGTTATCACGCCAACTGAACCGCACAATTGTGTTGCATGGCAGTGCATCGGATCGCGAACTACTGGTAGAAGAAAACATTGACGATACCGATGTTTTTTGTGCGCTGACCAATGATGATGAGGCCAATATCATGGCCTCCATGTTGGCTAAGCGCTTAGGGGCACGTACCGTGATCACCTTAATCAACAACCCTGCCTATGTTGATTTAGTGCAGGGTGGCGTGATTGATATTGCCGTTTCACCTCAGCAAAGTACGATAGGCGCGCTGCTAACTCATATACGTCGTGGCGATATTGTTGCCGTCCACTCCTTGCGTCGCGGAGCGGCTGAAGCTCTGGAAGCTATCGCGCATGGCGATAAGGCTCATCGAAAGTGGTAGGGCGGACGATAGAGGATATCGATTTGCCACCGGGAACCACCATCGGGGCCATTATTCGAAACGATAAAGTGCTGATTGCCCATGATGATATTGAAATCCAAAATGATGACCATGTTATTTTATTCTTGGTAGATAAACGCCGAATCTTGGAAGTTGAGCGTCTTTTCCAAGTGGGTTTGACCTTTTTCTAGACGACGGGCTAGTGTATGCACTTTCGATTGACTTTACGTGTGTTGGGGCTCTTGTTGATGCTCTTTAGCTTCACGCAGCTTCCGCCCTTAGCCATCTCTGTTTACTATGATGACAGCGCGCGTTTTGCGTTTATGGCCTCCTTTTTCATTCTTTTATGCATTGGGTTCGCAATTTGGGTGCCTGTGTATCGTGTAAAAGGTGAATTGAGAGTCAGAGACGGGTTTTTAATCACAGTGTTGTTTTGGTCTGTACTGGGTTTATTTGGTGCGACACCCCTTTACTTAGCGCCCGAGCCGCAAATGTCGTTCGTGGATGCTGTGTTTGAGTCTATCTCGGGGTTGTCGACCACGGGGGCGACCGTCATCACCGGGTTGGATCATCTCCCCAAATCCATTTTGTTCTATCGTCAGCAATTGCAATGGTTGGGTGGGATGGGGATCATTGTCTTGGCTGTGGCCATACTGCCTATGCTTGGTATCGGGGGGATGCAGCTTTACAGAGCGGAAATTCCAGGACCTGTGAAAGACACCAAGTTGACGCCGCGCATCACGGAGACCGCCAAGGCTTTATGGTATATCTATGCTGCGTTAACTCTTTTGTGCGCGCTGGCCTATTGGTTGGCAGGAATGACCCCCTTTGACGCCATTGGCCATAGCTTCTCGACTGTGGCCATCGGTGGCTTTTCAACCTATGATGACAGTATCGGCTATTTCAATAATCCCATGATCGAGCTGATCGGCATCACGTTCATGATCATATCGGCGATGAACTTTGCCCTGCATTTCTTTGCTTGGCGGCAACGCTCTTTGCTGCACTATCTTAAAGATCCTGAAGTTCGCTTTTTTTTAAGTATTCTAATGATCACGTTTGTGATTACGCTTGCGGTGCTGATTATTCATCAAACCTATGACTCGGTTGATGCGTTACGACGAGCCGCATTTATGACCGTTTCGATTGCAACCACTGCAGGGTTTAGCAATGGTGAGTTTGCAAATTGGCCGGTCATGTTGCCGTTTATGCTATTTATTACTGCTTTTATTGGCGGTTGTGTGGGGTCAACAGGCGGTGGCATGAAGGTGATTCGGATCCTGCTGATTTTGAAGCAGGGCTATCGTGAGTTACAACGACTGGTGCATCCGAATGCTGTGTTCCCGGTAAAGTTAGGCAATCGCACCATTCCTGATAACGTCTTGCAGGCGGTGTGGGGGTTTTTCTCTGTTTACCTGTTGGTCTTCGTCATTATGTTAATTGCCTTGATGGGCACAGGCTTGGATCAAGTCACGGCATGGTCTGCCGTGGGAGCTACCATTACGAACCTAGGGCCGGGTCTAGGGGATGTGGCAAGTAATTTCGGTGATATTAATTCGACCGCTAAGTGGATTTTATGCTTCTCCATGCTGTTAGGGCGTTTAGAAGTCTTCACTTTATTGGTGTTGTTTACCCCTGTTTTTTGGCGCCGTTAATCCTATAGTGTTGTTGGGCGATGCAAAAAATCAATCGCCTAATTAAAGTTTCAATTCGGATAGTCTCTTTCACAGTGCTAGCATAGTCTGCAATTACGATAGAGGCGCACAGCCTCTTTTTTCATTTTTCAATTTCACATCCTAGTCGGTTAGGAGAAAAACAATGATAAAACTAGGCTTAATCGGTCAAGCGATTCAGCAGTCTCGCTCGCCTGCATTACACACAATGTTGGGTAACATTCATGGCTTAGAATTAACCTATGAAATGCATATTCCCGATGATGGCAGTCCTGAAGCCTTCAGAGCGACTTTGCAGCGCATTCGGGATGAAGGCTATCGCGGAACCAATGTCACCTATCCCTATAAGCAGGTTGCCATTGAGTCCGCCCAAATATTGCATCCTGAAGTGGCTCATGTCGGCGCGAGTAATACATTATTGCTTGGACAGGATATAGAAGCCTTTAATACCGATTACACAGGGTTTATGAAAGGGTATCGTGCGCGTGTTGGCGATCAGGATGCCGGTTCAGTGCTGTTGGTTGGAGCGGGAGGTGTCGGGCGCGCCGTGGCGTTCGCGCTGGGTGAGCTGGGTGCAACTGACGTTAAGGTATTTGATTTGAACACAGCCGGTGCCGAGTCCCTTGTCAACGCTTTGCAAACTGCGGGCATTGTTGCGACTCAGGTCGGCAAAGAAGAGTTGGCTGAGGCGGCATTGCAAGCCGATGGACTGGTAAACTGCACCCCAGTGGGTCACTACAAAACGCCGGGTAATCCATTGGATCGTGCGTTGTTTGTTGATCAGAAATGGGCCTTTGATGCCGTGTATACGCCGATTGACACAGAATTTATGGTCGCGGCACATGAATCGGGTTTGGCGGTTGTCTCCGGATTTGATTTGTTTATCCATCAAGGCATTGATGCCTTCGAGCACTTTACGGGTGAAAAGGTGGATGAGCAGGGCATTAAGCGCGAGTTTATTCGCAGATTTGACCTTAAAAGTAATTTACTGGGCTAAGCCTGGTTCTTCGATTAGGATACTGAAAGGATAGTCTATGCAGGCCGTGCTCAATATTACAGCGCCGATCTTCTTTATCATTTTTCTAGGATATATCAGCGTTCGTTATCGCCTCATTCCTAAAGAAATGCTGTTAGGGTTAAGCCGTTTCGTGTTGTATGTCGCTTTACCTGCACTGATCTTTATCAAGGTATCCAGTATGCCGATTGATCAGTTGTTCTATCCGGCGTATTTGATCATCTATGGCGTAGGCTCAATTTGTGCCTTGTTTACAGGCGTTCTGATCAGTCGTTACCTGTTTAAAGACAGCTTAGGCGTGTCGGGTGTGAGGGGCATGGGGTCGGCTTTATCCAATAGCTCGTTTATTGGCTTCCCCATCCTTTTGCAGTTCTTTGACCATGCACCCACGCAGGCCTTCGCGATGACGGTGATGATCGAAAACATCCTCATCCTACCCATTGCCCTAATCTTTGTTGAGTATGCGTTTGGGCGCTCTGAGCACGGGAGTATCAAGGCGCAGTGGCTAGGTATCCTGAAGCGAGTGAGCACCAACCCGATTATTATTTCCGTGTTTGCGGGTGTTCTCTTTTCTGTTCTGGGGCTGTCTTTACCTGCCTTTATGGACGTTGGGCTTAACTTGTTAGCCTCAGGCGCGGCGGCCGCAGCATTGATTGTGATTGGTGGCTCCTTAGTGGGTGTAAGCATTAAAGGCAGTTACAGCCGCATTGGTAGTGTGAGCTTGGCGAAATTGGTTATTCATCCGTTGTGGGTGCTGGTTTTCATCCAGTTTTTCCCGACGATGCCCAATGATTTGAAAATGGCGGCGATCTTGTTTGCGGCCATGCCGATGTTTAGTATTTACCCCATTTTGGGGGGCGAGTATGGTCAACGAGAGTTTTGCGCCAGTACCTTGTTGGTTACGACGCTCTTCTCTTTTATCAGCGTCAGTGCGCTGATCCATATGTATAGCTAATGAATGGTGGCTTCAGTGGAGTTAAACATGAAAAAAATAATGGTATTAAACGGCCCTAATTTAAACCTATTGGGCACGCGTGAGCCAGCTCAATATGGCTACGAAACACTGGCGGATGTTGAAGTAATGTGCCGTTCGATGGCGGCGCAGTATGGTTTAGAGGTGGATTTTCGGCAAAGCAATCATGAGGGTGACCTGATTGATGCGATCCATCAAAGTGGAAAAGAGGTCGCAGCGGGTGAGTCTCTAGGGGTTGTGTTCAATCCAGGTGCTTATACTCATACGTCGATTGCGCTGCATGATGCCATTAAAGGTGCCGATGTGCCTGTAATCGAAGTGCATATTTCCAATGTGCACGCGCGTGAAGCATTTCGCCATCACTCCTACATTTCACCTGTCGCCAGTGGTATTTTGGTCGGCTTAGGGGTGCAGGGGTATGTGTTGGGCATTCAAGCATTGGCGCATAAACGCGGTTTGGCCAAGTTAGATTGATAACAGGCTAAGTAACAGAGCCAGCGTAAAGAACGAGCAAATCGTTGTCATTAACAAGGCGCTGGCGCACAGGTTACGATATCCATATTGACTACCAAGAATGGGATAGATGCTCATCATCGGCACCGCCGCGAGCAGTATCGCTCCCATCTGTAGGGTTGAATCATAGCTCGGTAATAGCCAGATCATCAGCAACATCATGGCGGGATGTAGAATCAATTTCCCGCTGACAATCAAACTAACATCTGTCAAATTCCCCTTTAGGTTTGTCCCGACAAGGGCTCCCCCTAACACGATCAGAGCAAGCGTTGCTGATGCACCTGAAAGCATGTTGAGCACGCGGTCCATGACTTCAGGAAGGTCTAAGTGCAAGGTTGAAGCTAAAACGCCCCCTATCACGGCCAACACCAATGGATGCTTTAGTAAACGCCAAATTACGCTAAAGAAGGTTCGTAATGGACTCACGTCCTGTCTGCGCGCCACGCTCAATTCTAAAATGAATAAAGCAATGGGGATGATCAACATATTTTCAATAATCAACGCCATGGCAAATGCGGCTGTCGGGGGGTGTTCGAATGCGAGCAGCATGACCGGGTAGCCAAAAAATGCACTGTTCGAGTTCGAGATGCCCAGGGCTTTTAAACCGCTTTCGGTTAAGTTCTTTTTAAATACATAGCGGGTGATCAGAAGTCCCAGGCCTAGGGCTAATAAAGAGCCGCCAGCATAGGTGGCTAAGAAGAGAGGGATGATCACCTCATCAAATTCCATACGGGCCAAGGTGCTGAAAATCAGGGCAGGCAGCGTAAAGAATAAAACGATTTTACTCATGCCTTGTACCGCTTCGACTGGGACAAGCTTCGTTTTGACAGCCATGTACCCCAGTGAGATCAAAATAAATATTGGCGCGGTGGTGGCCATAATTGCAAACATGCGTGCGTTACTTTTTTTGAATGTGAATCAGAATAGATTGCATAGGCAAACGCAGGGTAAGTCCGCGCATTTGTGCTAGCATTTTCCTATCAAGTATTGGCTTTTATGCCGACTAAGCATAATTCATAGTTCAATTTTCGTATAAGAAAAAAAGATAACAGGACAATAAAATGAAAACAGCTCTAGCGACGGTGACATTATCTGGCACCTTACGTGAAAAATTTGCAGCCGCTGCGCGAGCAGGATTTGATGGGGTCGAGATTTTTGAAAATGATTTGACCCAATTCGAAGGCAGCGCAAAGGATGTGCGCTTAATGGCTGACGATTTCGGACTTGAAATTATAGCCTTGCAGCCTTTTCGCGACATGGAAGGCATGCCGGAACCTCAACGCCGTCTTAAGTTTTCAATGTTTCAAAAAAAGATGCAGTTGGCGCACGAGCTAGGAACCCAACGCTTACTTTTCTGCAGTAATGTCCAAGCCTACTCTTCAGCTGATCGCGAGCGCTGTGCAGCGGACTTACACGAACTGGCGGTAATGGCCGCTCAAGAGAATATTAAATTAGGTTACGAAGCCTTGGCTTGGGGGTATCACATTGCAGACTACCCCGATGCATGGGATTTGGTAAAGCGTGCGGATCATCCTAATTTGGGGATTGTACTTGATACCTTTCACATGTTTTCTCGTGGCAATACATTGGATTGCTTACGCGATGAAATCACGCTCGATAAAATTGCGCTTGTGCAAGTGGCCGATGCACCGAGTTTGCAAATGGATGTTTTACAGTACAGTCGTCATTTCCGGTGCTTTCCTGGACAAGGGGACATGCCCGTTGTTGAGTTCTTGAATGTGCTCAAGGCAAAGGGGTTTGATGATTACCTTTCGCATGAAATTTTTAATGATGAGTTCCGTTCCTCCTCGCCCTTGAAAAAGGCGATTGATGGAAAGCGCTCCTTGCTGTGGCTGGATGATCAAACCTCAACACTTGAGCCTGCATTTAAAACGCCAAGTGTTGAGGATATTGAGTTTGTAGAGTTTGGAATAGATGTGCAAGGATCAAATGAGCTGATCGATCTGCTCGAGAGCTTAGGGTTTAGCGAGACGCACCGCCATAAGTCTAAAGATGTAAGCTTGATGCGGCAGGGCAATATTAATCTGATTTTGAATAGAGAGCCGCAAAGCCAAGCGCGGGAGCACTATCAGCAACACGGTGTGTCTGTTTGTGCATTGGCTTTAGCGTGCAATGATATTAAATCGACTCTGGCGTTAGCGAGCGTTATCAATGTGAGCGCTTCAGTCATCAAACAGGGCCGGGTGAGCTGAATATTCCCGCCATACGCGGCATTGGTAACAGTCTTGTCTATTTTGTGGATGCTAAAAGCAAAGTGCGTTTTTTTGATGTCGATTTTGAAAAGATCGATGAGTCCGATAAAGGCATAGGCCTGAATCGCATTGATCATATGGGGCAAACGGTCTCCAATACGGACTTTCTTTCAGCCGGATTCTTTTACAAATCCTTATTCGATTTTTCGATTGAAGCCAGTCAGGACTTGTCGGATATCTATGGCTTGGTGGTCAGTCGAGTGGCGGTTAGCCCTAATAAGAAAATTCGTATTCCACTGAACATGACCAATGCTCGCCATGCTTCCGCCTCGCGTTTTTTGAATAAATCCAAAGGCTCTGGCGTTCAGCAAATTGCCTTTTCCTGCGAGGATATTTTTGAGGTGGTCGCTCAGGTTGATGCGGTTCACTTATTGTCGATTCCCGAAAATTACTATCGGGATCTTGATGCGCGTTTTGATTTGGAGGCTGAGTTTGTCGCGCGCTTGCAAAGGTATAACCTTCTCTATGATCGCAACGAGGACGGCGAGTTTATACATTTCTATACCTTGGAAACCAACGGTGTGTTTTTTGAAGTGGTCCAACGTCTTGGCAACTATGACCGTTATGGCGAGGGGAATGCATTTGTCCGTTTAGCGGCGCAAGCGCGTCATGAAGCGGCTAAATTCGCCAGCGGTTAGTGGCGTTAACCCTATGAGTTATGCCGGACGCTTTCTTAGGTTGGTGTTTGGCTATTACACAAATTCCTATAGGCTGTTAGGGATGTATGCCTTGATATTAGAGGCTATTTGTTGGGTTGTTTTGCTATTATGAGGTTTGGTTATCTAAAAATACAATAGCATTTTTGTCAAAATGAAATGGCTTCCCGTCCCATCTGCCTCAATACTGATCGTGTCTTAAAATAACATTGAGCGGTCTGAAAAGTGCGCGTCTTCGCGTGTTAAAAGCACTATAAAGATGACTTGCAGGCCGCACTCGGATACGAGCTCCGAGCTGGATAGAGGATACTTACATGATCATTGATTGCCACGGTCATTACACCACCACGCCTCCCCAAGTAGGTGAGTACCGTGAAAAACAAAAAGCGTTACTGGCTGAAAACCCAGACCACATCGGTGAAAAGGGGCAGATTATCATCAGTGACGATGAAATCCGTGAAAGTATAGAAAAGAACCAGTTGCGCTTACAGCGTGAACGCGGCACCGATATGACCATTTTTTCGCCACGGGCGAGCTGGATGGGCCATCACATCGGAAATGAGCACACCAGCCGTTTTTGGACTGAACAACAAAATGACTTAATCCGCCGTGTGTGCGATTTATATCCGCAGAATTTTGCGCCAGTGGCTCAATTACCCCAATCACCGGGTGTTTCTCCAGCTAAGTCTGTTGCCGAGATCGTACGGACTGTGGAAGAAATGGGGTTTATCGGCATTAACCTGAACCCTGATCCCAGCGGTGGTTTCTGGAACGATGTGTCTTTGTCGGATCGAGCGTTTTATCCCATTTACGAAAAAATGGTGGAATATGATATTCCAGCCATGGTACACGTCAGTGCGTCGTGCAACAGCTGCTTTCATACCACAGGATCTCATTATCTAGGTGCGGACACGACGGCCTTCCAGCAGCTCATGATGTCTGATGTGTTTAAAGACTTCCCCACATTAAAGATCATTATTCCGCATGGCGGTGGTGCTGTTCCGTATCATTGGGGACGCTTCCGTGGCTTGGCGCAAGACGCAGGTTTGCCACCTCTGGAAGAGCTGGTGTTGAAAAACGTGTTCTTCGATACCTGTGTATATCACCAGAAAGGGATCGATCTATTGCTGGATATCCTTCCGGTTGAAAACATCCTATTTGCGTCAGAAATGATTGGTGCCGTCCGCGGAATTGATCCTGAAACGGGTCATTATTTTGACGATACCAAACGTTACATCGACAACAACACGCGCTTAAATGAGAGTGAAAAAGCACAAATATTTGAGCATAACATTCGCCGTGTTTTTAGCCGTCTGAAGGTGTAATAGGAGTCTCCATGAATAAGCCAGTTGTAGTACAAACTATTGAGCGTGTAGAGTCATCCATTATTGAAGGATTGGCGCAATGTGGTGTAGCGACCATTCATGAGTCGCAAGGACGTAAAGGGCTGCTGGCGCATTATATGCGACCAATCATCGATGATATTTGCATCGCAGGCAGTGCCATCACTATTTCCGGTGCACCGGGTGATAATTGGATGATGCATGTGGCCATTGAACAAGCCCAAGCCGGTGATATGTTGGTCTTTTCACCGACGTCTGCCTGCGATGATGGTTTCTTTGGCGATTTGTTAGCGACCTCTGCGCAAGCGCGCGGTGTTGTCGGACTGATTATTGATGCCGGCGTGCGTGATATTCGTGATTTGCGCAGAATGCACTTTCCCGTTTGGTCAAAATGCGTACACGCTCAGGGCACGGTAAAAGAAACCCTGGGTTCCGTTAATATTCCAATCGTCTGTGCACAAGCCTACATCCAGCCAGGCGATGTTATTGTTGCGGATGATGACGGCGTTGTTGTGGTACGTCGGGAGGAGGCCGCTGAGGTGTTGCGTTTATCCTTAGAGCGCATGCAGCGCGAGGAAGATAAGCGTGTACGTCTGGCCAACGGTGAGTTGGGGTTGGATATCTATGATATGCGCCCGCGTTTGGCTGAAAAAGGGCTTAAGTATGTCTAACGCCATTCCTTGTATGTGGATGCGCGGTGGAACGTCTAAAGGTGGCTTTTTTCTGGCCTCTGATTTACCCAGTGACAGTGCGCTGCGCGATGAAGTGTTGTTGAAAGTGATGGGCTCACCAGACCCGCGTCAAATTGACGGTATGGGGGGAGCCGATCCGTTAACGTCGAAGGTTGCCGTGGTCAAACCCTCTGTGCGTGAAGATGCGGATGTCGATTACTTATTTCTGCAAGTTTATGTAGATCAAGCCTTGGTGAGTGATGCGCAAAACTGCGGCAATATGCTAGCCGCCGTCGCGCCCTTTGCCATTGAGAGAGGACTGGTTCACGCCGATGCCGACGAAACGCTGGTACGAATTTTCATGGAAAACACAGGGCAAGTGACGCAGGCTCGTGTCGCAACGCCTAGGGGGCAAGTGAGCTATCAAGGTGATGCGCGCATTGACGGTGTACCGGGCAGCGCAGCAGCGATCCCCTTAACCTTTATGGATACGGCGGGCTCAAGCTGTGGCAGCTTACTGCCAACAGGCAATACAGTGGATATTATTGAAGGGGTCGAAGTGACCTTAATCGATAACGGTATGCCTGTCGTTGTGCTGAATGCAGCGGATTTTGATATCACTGGGCAAGAAACACGAGACGAGCTGGAGCAGAACGAGGTTCTAAAAGCGCGCTTAGAGGTGATTCGCTTAAAGGCAGGACCCCTCATGAACCTAGGGGATGTGACTCACAAATCCGTCCCTAAAATGAGCTTGGTCAGCGCACCTACGCGGGGCGGGAGTTTGTCAACGCGGACCTTTATTCCTCATCGTTGCCATGCCTCCATTGGCGTTCTAGGAGCCGTGAGCGTTGCGACCGCAGCCATGCTACCCGGATCCCCCGCAGCCAAAGTGGCTGATTTAACACCTTCTCACTCAACGCAGTGTGAAGTTGAACATCCCATCGGTTCCATGACCGTGATCCTTGAGAGTGAGGGCGGGCACGTCACTTCCGCCGCTATTTTACGAACGGCTCGCAAGCTGTTTGACGGCCAAGTCTTTGTCTAAACATAGTGAACATTTTAATAATATAGGTATAAAAACGATGGATGCTGATTATTTACCCTTTCATCCCAGCCCCAGTAAGCCCAAGTATCAAGCGCCAGCCGGAGCGGTAGATGCGCATTGTCATGTCTTTGGTCCAGCGGATCAGTTTCCCTACCACCCAAAGCGCAAGTATACCCCTTGCGATGCCTCGAAAGAGCAGTTATTCAGCCTGCGTGATTTTTTGGGTTTTGAACGCAATGTGATTGTGCAAGCGTCCTGCCATGGCACCGATAACGCCGCATTGATCGACGCCCTCAACGCAGCGGGAGAACTCGCTAGAGGGGTGGCCGTTGTTGATCCGGCCATTACTGAAGCGGAGTTGCAAGAAATGCATGACGCAGGTGTCCGTGGGGTGCGGTTTAATTTTGTGAAGCGTCTAGTGGACACAACGCCTAAAGAGGTTTTCTTGTCGATTGCCGAGAAAATAAAACCTCTGGGCTGGCATATTGTTGTGTATTTTGAAGCACCGGATCTTGAAGGGTTGATTCCTTTCTTAAAGCAACTGGATAGTGTCATCGTGGTTGATCACATGGGACGTCCTGATGTTGAAAAGGGTGTAGATCATCCTGATTTTGAACGTTTTGTGAATCTATTGGCCGATAATCCGAATATCTGGACCAAAGTCAGCTGTCCAGAGCGTCTGACGCTGCAAGCGCCGGACTATTCTGATGTGGTTCCGTTTGCCAAAAAACTGGTTGAGCGTTTCCCGGATCGTGTGCTTTGGGGCACCGATTGGCCGCATCCGAATATGAAGTCTCATGTACCTGATGATGGTCATCTTGTGGATGTGATTCCACAGATTGCGCCGACAGCCGAACTCCAGCAAGCTCTGCTGGTCGATAACCCTATGAGACTCTATTGGTCCTAAGCGGCGGAGAATATCATGCCTTTACCTAAACCTAATTTACCCGGGACCTACATTTTTGATGGGGGACTGTCCAATAAAGGATATGCGCTGAATAAAATGTGCTACTCCTTTAATAATGTAACCGCCCGCGAAGCCTTCATGGCGGATGAAGCGGCGTATTGCGATCAGTTTGGCCTAAGTGATGCACAAAAAAAAGCCATTCTTGATCGCGATATTATTGGGCTATTGAGCGAGGGGGGCAGCATTTATTATTTAGCGAAGTTTGCAGGCCTCTTGAAGTTAAATATGCAAGATATTGGCGCCTTACAAACGGGTATGAGCGTAGATGAGTTTAAAGAAATGCTCAGAAAAAATGGGGCGGGAGAGTAAAATGGCTAAGATTATCGGTGCGGTCACAACCTCACATATACCAGCGATTGGCATGGCAATGGACAATAAGCTGGAGCAAACGCCCTATTGGAAGCCATTTTTTGATGCTTATCCTCCTGTGCGAGCCTGGTTAAATGAGAAAAAACCGGATGTCGTGGTTATTTTTTACAATGATCATGGCTTAGAGTTTTTCTTGGATCGCAAGCCGACGTTTGCGATTGGAACGGCGGCTCAATACCTCAATGCAGATGAGGGCTGGGGGATTAACACGATTCCACCGGTCACGGGTGAAACAGAGCTGTCTTGGCATATCGCTACGGATCTGGTTGAGAACGAGTTTGATATCACGATTTGCCAAGAAATGCGCGTGGATCATGGCTTAACCGTTCCGTTAAGTTTGATGTGGCCGGGCCATGCATACGGTCATGTGAAGGTGATTCCGGTTTGTATTAACTGTGAGCGTTATCCAATGCCAACACCCGCACGCTGCTTTAAGCTAGGTCAGGCCATTGGCCGTGCGATAGAGTCCTTTGATCAGGATTTGAATGTTGTTCTGTTTGGTACTGGCGGCTTGTCTCATCAGTTGGATGGGGAACGTGCTGGCTTTATCAATCGTGAGTTTGATATTGACTGCATGAACAAGATCGTGACGGCACCTGAAGAGCTGACTAAATTGAGCAACTACGATCTGATGGAAATCGGTGGCGCGCAGGGTGTTGAGCTGAATATGTGGCTGGCAATGCGCGGTGCGTTAACCGGTAACATTACGGAGCTGCATCGCAACTATCATGCGCCTATTTCAAATACAGGCGCTGGGTTGTTGTTGCTGGAGCATGAACACTAAGATTGGCTCGTAAAAAAACCGCATTTTGTCAGTGGCAGATGCGGTTTTTTTTTGCGTTATTCTCAAGGTTTATCGCGTAGTAAACTTTGATGTGAAGGCTAACACTTGCTTTAACGACTCGTAAGGGTCAAGCAGTTGATACTGTTGGTCATTGGCAAAGATCGAAAATAAGCCTTTGTATTGCCGTTGATTTAACTCCGTAATCAGGCTTTGAATGCCGAGCTCATGGAATCCTTGTCCGGGAATTAAGCGCTTGTGGTGATAGGTTTCTATTTGATCTTCGAGCGAGTAGGTCATGCTTGACGCAAAATCTGAGCATTGAACCAGAAAAATACGAGACGTTGGAATGGATGCCACAACGGACAGGTCTTCGGATTCGCTAAAAAAATGGAAAGTGTCTAATACCAGTCCTAAGTTAGGGCTGTTGATTTCATCAACAAGCGATAACGCCTCTTGATAACTGCCAATATACGGCGACCAAGATAAGGCTTTCAGGCCAATTTTAACCTTATAAGGAATGGCCAGGTTGGCTAGAGCTTGTAAATCTTCTTTAATGCGTTCCGCTTGAATATTGCGTGATCGAATCGTTGGAGGGGTGACAATTAATAATTCACAGCCTAAGCGATTCATGGTTTTAATATAGGATTTGGCCAAATCCATATCGTATTCATGAATATGGCTGTTGTTGCCCCCGAACTCTCGCAAGCCTGAAGAGCTGCCAATCTTTATATCATGGTTTTGAATGAACTCGCGGATTTGGTCGATATCGCGTACATCCGCACCGAAATCATGATGGCTCAAATCAATAGTGGTAAAGCCTGCATCACGAATCAGCTTTAAGGATTCAGGGTGAGTTGAGTTCACTAAGCTGGCAGAAATGGAGAACATAGGCCTAAATCACTTTAAAATTAACGGCAAGATTTGAAGGTCGTGAGGGTGTGACGCTTGTGTGTTCTTCGCACGCCTTAAAACCAATTTCATCAAAGTATTCACTTTGTGAGTTGTCAGTATTTTCAGCTAGGCTCAGTTCCACGCCTTGTTTACCCGGAATACGCAAGGTGGATTCATTTAAGGACTCGAAGCCCAGCAGGTTTTTAAAGAACGCCATCCAGGCGGGTAAGCGGCCTTCTTCAATTTTAATTGAAAGGTGGTCAATGTGAGACAGTCGTTCCGGCTGCATCTTGGGTGAGTCTAGCATTTTGAAGTCAATTTCATAAATGCTGACGTCTTCACGCAGTTGATCCACTAAGTAAATCTGAGTGCCGCCGACACCTTCGATTCCAGGAATGTTCAGCTCCATGGGACCAGAGCGGCTGGTGCAGTTCCAGCCACCGCGTTTTAACAGTTCAGTATGGCACTTGATGGCATCTGAGCATTTCAAGCAAATGGCATAGATGGAGATGCCTGTCTCTTCAAGGTAGGCTTTGGCAATAGAGTCATCGGCACAGTTAACAATGATATTGATGGCACCTTGTTTAAATAAATAAACACGTTTACGGCGATGCTGAGCAATTAACGAAAATCCATAGTCCTCAAGAAATGTTTGAACCTCGTTGAGTTCATTGGCCAACAGCTCAATAAACTCAATGCCTAAAATTTCAAAGTCAGAAGTATCGGTTTTATCACTGCTCATAAGGTGCCCTAAGTCTAATCATATTCGCCCACTATAGCATTTTACCTAGGCTTGAATCACGTTTAGTTAAACTCTTCTGTATCAATTTCTTGCTGTTGAGCTGCGTTGTAACGCGGGCCACTGACCGTCTTTTGATTGATTAATTCATTCAAGCATGACAGCTGCTCAGGGGTAAGCGCGATGTTTCCTGCTGTGAAGTTATCCTGCATGTGTTCAATAGAGCGAGTGCCCGGAATGGCCAATATATGCTCACCCTGATGCAACACCCAAGCCAGTGCTAACTGGGCCAAACTCAGTTCCCATGATTCGGCAAGAGTTTGGAATTTGGTTAATAACTTCAAATTGTTATTCAGGTGCTCACCTTGAAATCTGGGCATGTTCAAGCGAATGTCTTGAGCCACCAAGTGCTCGGTGGAGCAGACACTTGCGGTTAAAAAACCACGTGCCAGAGGGCTAAAGGCAACTAGACTGATCCTAAGTCTTGGCAGGTATCTTTAACGGCAATTTCAGGGTTGCGAGTCCACAAGGAGTATTCTGATTGCACGGCGCTGATGGGCGCTTCTTTATGGGCTTTTGTCAGAGTGGCTGCTGAAACCTCAGACAAGCCAATCGATCTGATTTTGCCTTCACGCATTAAGTCTGCAAGCGCGCCGACACTTTCTGTGATATCAACGGCTGGATCTTTGCGGTGCAAGTAGTAAAGATCAATCACGTCTGTATTGAGTCGACGTAAGCTGTCTTCACACTGTTGACGAAGTGTAGATGGGCGCCCATCAATCACTTTTTTGCCTTCTTCGTTTATGGCCATACCGCATTTACTGGCCAGAAAAAAATCCTCGCGGATGTCTGAGAGGGCTTTTCCAATTAAGCGCTCGTTCGTGCCTTTTCCGTAGAGCGTTGCCGTGTCAAAGTGGCGATAGCTAAATCAAATGCTTTGCGTAGGGCGTTCAGTGCTTCAGGTTCGGATAAAGGCGTGCCGTATGCATGGGAAAGATTCATGCAGCCTAAGCCTATTTTGGACGGCTGAAAAAGGGGCTCGAATGTTTGAGACATGGGCGTTAAGTATCCTTATATGCTGTGAAGTGCAGCGCACTTCACGATCTACTCAAAAAATGAGTTTTAGTTGAGTGATTGCTCCAGTCTGTGCAAGGTTTCCATTGCAGGTAAGCACTGAGCAACACTTGAGTTGGGTTCACGGCCTTCACGAATGGCGGCGATAAATTCACGATCTTGCAGTTCTATACCGTTGTTAGAGACCGCAACACCCGTTAAATCTATTTTATTTTCGTGACCATCGTAAAGATCATCATAGCGCGCGATGTATGTACCCTTATCGCAAATATAACGGAAAAAAGTGCCGAATGGGCCATCGTTATTGAACGAAAGTGACAGAGTGCAAATGGCTCCATTAGGCACTTTCATGCCAATGCTCATGTCCATGGCAATCCCCAATTCTGGGTGGATAGGCCCTTGTAATGCTTGTACTCTGTCGGCGGTTTGACCTGTTTGATATTGGAAAAGATCAACGGTATGGCAAGCATGGTGCCACAATAAGTGATCGGTCCATGAGCGAGCCTGTCCTAATGCATTTTTGTTTGAGCGACGGAAAAAGTAGGTTTGAACATCCATTTGTTGAACAGTGAGTTCACCTGCCAGGATTTTGTTGTGAATCCACTGATGGCTAGGGTTAAAGCGTCGCGTATGTCCCGCCATGGCAACCAATCCCGTTTGTTGTTGAACCTCAACTAGACGACGAGCGTCTTCAATGTTGTCGGCCATCGGAATTTCAACCATGACATGTTTGCCTGCTTCTAAGCATTGAATCGCTTGAGATGCATGCATTTGTGTGGGAGTGGCTAAGATCACGCCATCCACATCTTCGCGTGCTAAACTTTCAGCAAGATCGGTTGTATAGTGAGCTATGCCTCGTTCTTCGGCAAACGCTTTGATGCTCTCAATACGTGTCCCGACAACAGAGGTAACCTCAACCCCTTCAATTTGAGCTAAAGCGTCAAGGTGTTTCATACCAAAGGCACCTGAGGCACCCGCTACACAAATTCTCATGCGTATCTCCTACTGATTAGACGTATCTTTTTTAAAGGCTAGGGTTAATTGGATTGATTTCAATCTAGCATTCAGTTTGGAATATGAACAATCGATAAACCGCGATAGCTATTCATTTTTTGAAAGTGAACGATGACTTACTCCGCAGTGTAGGATTTAGAAACCTCCTTCAGCAGGTCAATGAAATAGGATTGTCGAGGTGTCGGTAGCCAGTTTTTTCGAAGGCTTAAGCCGATGGGCCGCCTTGTGTGCTCAAGGGGTAGCGGCAAGACCTGTAGTAGTCCAAGCGATAGCTCACGATGCATTTGATGCGCAGAAATGAGGGCCAGTCGGTCGCTTTCCAGTAGCAGTTCTCTAATAAGTATTTGAGAACTGGACTCCGTAATACGATGGGGTAATGGCTGCTCCGCTTGATTAAAAAGATCTTCAAATGAGCGACGAGTTGGCGTACCTTGCGCGGGAATAACCCAAGAATAGTCGACAAGGTCTTTGGCCGTAATCTGCGAAAAATGGCTTAGGGGATGACCCTTGCGTGCGATTAAGGATAAAGGAGGAGAGAGTAGCTCGGTTTGCTCTATGTCGTCGGCTGGAGTGGGGAAGCGTAAGGCACCGAGCAGTAAATCGATATCCCCTTGACGTAAATGATGGAGTAAGTCGTTGTAAGGGCCTTCGATGATGGTGAGGTTGATATCAGGGTAGGTTTTGGAAAACGCATTGATGGTTTGTGGCAATAAATGCGTGCGCGCAAGCGGCATGCTGCCGATGGCAATGCTGCCGACCTCCTTGAACTGGAGGGAATTTATTTCGTAATATCCCTGACGAATTTCAGAGAAGGCAAGTTTGGTGGCTTTTGTCAGTGTTCGAGCCGCTTTAGTGGATGCAATGCCTAGACTCGTTTTTTCAAATAACACCACACCCAGTAAGCGTTCCAACTCGCGGGCAGCGCGATGAACAGAGGATTGAGACACCGCAATATTGCGACTGGCAATGCTAAAGTTTTGCGCATCACAGACGGCGATGAGTGCCCTGAGTTGAGTGGTGGTGATGAGTGTTAGAAGGCCTTTTCCCGACGTTACCGTTTTATGGGGTGTCTCTTTTGCAATATCTAAGCAGCCCAGCTGTAAGTGTTCCAATGCACGTTGAACACGGCGTTGCCATACGGCTCCGGCTTCTGTTGGATACATGCCATCGGAGTGACGTTCAAAGAGTTGTGTGTTGAGTTGTATTTCAAGTTTTGCAATCGCTTGTGTAATAGCGGGTTGAGAAAGAAAAATACTTTCAGATGCCCGGGTTATGCTTTTGCGCTCCGCAACCTCTAAAAAAACGCGTAAATGTCTTAGGTTGGGTATGGTCATGTTCATGCTAGGTTCCTCAGCGGTAACTCAGCTAACTATATCAAAATTGAATGATAAATAAAGCATAATCAAATAAAGATTTATTTTTTAAATGCGTTTTTTGTGCTTTATTTAAAGGTTAAATTCTTTTTGTTAAATTTTGTTTTTTTATATTAAGTTCTATGTTGATTTATGTCATAAAAAAATATCTTTAGTCGTGTTTATATTGATCATCTATCAAGAATAAATAGGTGATTTAAATGAACACTTCATATGAAGATATACCCGGAACTATTATGTTTGATGGCCAGATGGCCACCTTAGGTTATCCACTCAATAAAATGTGCTACTCATTTAACGATGCTGAGGCTCGCAATGCGTTTGTTGCGGATGAAGAGGCTTACTGTCAACTGTTTGGCTTAAGTGATGCTCAGAAAAAAGCGATTAAGGATCGGGATGTTCTGGAGCTCTTAAGGCAGGGTGGCAGTATTTACTATTTGGCAAAATTTGCAGGTATTTTAGGTTTAAATGTCCAGGATGTCGGGGCTTTGCAAACTGGTATGAGTGTTGATGAGTTCAAAGCAATGTTAGTGAAGGCAGGAGAGTAAAATGGCTAAAATACTAGGTGGAATTGCAACGTCTCATATTCCGGCTATCGGTATGGCAATGGATAAGCAATTAGAGCAGACGCCGTATTGGAAAGCTTTTTTTGAATCTTACCCACCAATACGTGAATGGTTAAATGCACAAGCACCGGATATCGCAATTATTTTTTATAATGATCATGGTTTAGAGTTTTTCCATGACAAGAAGCCAACCTTTGCTATAGGTGCGGCACCTGAATATCACAATGCCGATGAAGGGTGGGGAATTCAGCCTATTCCTCCGGTGACCGGTGAAACTGAGTTGTCATGGCACATCATTAATGAGTTGATTGCGGCTGAATTTGATATCACCGTGTGTCAGGAAATGCGTGTCGATCATGGTTTGACCGTCCCCTTAACCCTAATGTGGCCTGGGCATCAATATGGGCACGTCAAAGTGATACCCATTGCGATTAATTGTGAGCGTCACCCGATGCCGACACCCGCACGCTGCTTCAAGCTAGGCCAAGCGGTTGGGGCGGCAGTCCATTCGTACACAGGATCTGAAAAGGTTATTATTATGGGGACGGGGGGCTTATCGCATCAGTTGGATGGTGAGCGTGCAGGGTTTATTAATAAGCCGTTTGATCTGTATTGTATGGATAAAATCGTCCATGAGCCGGAAGCCTTGACGCGTTTAAGCATTCACGACTTAGTCAGAGAGGCGGGTGCGCAGGGTGTTGAGTTGAATATGTGGTTGGCGATGCGAGGTGCACTTGAGGGCGGTGTTCTAACCGAGTTGCATCGTAGCTATCATTTGCCGATTTCAAATACAGGTGCGGGAGTGCAACTGTTAGCGATGAACGAAGGCTAGTCGTGGCCCACCCTGAAAAAACAGGGTGGGCTGGTTCGATTTGGATGAAAAAAAGCCCCAGCAGTGTGCTGGGGCAAAGGGTATATGCTTGAGTTTGAAGGCCTATGAACTGTTACGTGTTTTTGGGCTTGAAAACTTTCTTCCAGATCGGTGTTTGCGATAGTAAGATCAAAATGATTGCCAGCAGCAAGGTGGCTGACAAGGGGCTGCTAATCATGTTGATAAAGAAGTTCGAAAGATCACCTCTCTCAGACATGATGGCACGACGCCAGTTATCATCAATTAGACGGCTTAAAATCACCCCGAGGATAATCGGCCCTACAGGTACACCGTACATCTTAAAAAAGTAACCCAGCATACCGAAGCCTAGCATCCACCAAACATCCGCGATGGAGTTGTTGATGGAGTATGCGCCAACAATCGACAGTAGGAAAATAACGGGTATTAGAATGCCTTTTGGACACTCGACTATTTTTGAGAAGAGGCGAATGCCCGTTAAGCCGAAGATAAGCACAAATATATTGGCGAGCGTCAGGTTCCCCACTGTAAACCAGAACATCTCAGGGCGCTCAATCATCAGCATAGGCCCGGGATTCAAACCGTGAATGAACAATGCACCGATGAAGACTGCGGTCACGGCATCGCCAGGAATTCCAAGTGTCAGCATGGGGATGTACGCACCACCAACGGCGGCATTATTTGCAGACTCCGGGGCTACCAAGCCTTCTTTAGCACCCTTACCAAACTCGACCTCTGGATTTTTTGTGGAGCGTTTCGCTTGGTCATATGCCATGAGTGCAGCAATATCGCCTCCAACGCCAGGCAAAGAACCCACGCCAACACCGATTGCAGACGAGCGCAAACTTAAGTAGGTATTTTTTAACGTCACCCCATTTAGGAATCAGACGATCAATACGCTGCTTGACGGCAACTTTATCCATGTGATGCAGCTGCGAGAGTGCTTCGGTGATACCAAAAAGCCCAATCATTACCGCAATTGGGTTAATACCGCTCCAGAGTTCAACCACACCATAGGTGAAGCGCTCCTCAGCCGTGAGAGGGTCGAGGCCAACTGTACCGATCAGAATACCAAACGCACCGGCAAATAGCCCTTTTGCCATATTGCCGCCGGATAAAGATCCAACCAGTAAAATACCGAGAAGGCCGAGTAATAAATAGTCGCGTGGTTGAAACGTCAGCGCAAAATCGCTGACATGCGGTGCAGCAACGGCAAGTACGATAATGCCCACAAAACCACCGATCACGGACATGACGGTTGAAAGACCAATGGCTTCGCCGGCTTTACCCTGTTGCGCCAATGGGTAACCATCAAGGGCCGTTGCGATTGCCGAGGGGGCGCCTGGAATATTTAACAAAATAGCTGTTCTAGAGCCGCCGTATACTCCACCCATATAAACGCCCACCATTAAACAGAGGGCGCTGTTTACATCCCAAGAGAATGTAAAGGATATTAAAATGGAGACGGCCATGGTCACTGACAGGCCGGGAATGGCACCGACATAAATACCTAAAAAAGTACCCAGTGCCGTTAGAAACATGAGCTCAGGTGAAACCCAGGAAATACTGAAATATTGCAAAGCTTCAAACATGGTACATTCCTGCTAACTGAATAGGTTTCGAATTGCAGCGATGATTTCACGCTCGGGCACGATCCCTTCAGGCAAAATGACCTGAAAGATGAGGCGAAAAACAACGTAAACAGTAATTAACGAAATGAGCGCCAATCCTAATGTAATTAAAAAGTGCTTTCGGTATAAAAACTGAATACTGATGACCAAAAAGGTAAACGTCGAAACAATAAATCCTAGTTTTTCAAGTACAACGGAATAAATTAAAATAAACGCTAATATAATTGAAACAATCGGAGGTAATACGTGTGTAAAAAACAACGTGTGGTTTTCTAAAGGTTTTTTTAGCGTTTTCACAAAACTAAAACAGGCTGACATAACCATAATAGCGGAAGCAGCTAAGGGCAAAGAGCCGGGCGAGCTGATTGATGAAAATCCTGATATTGAATAGGCTTGCCAAAAAATCACTAAACTTAATATAACCAGTACGAAGCTAAAAACAACTTCACCGGGCATTCGTGTGCTGATACCAGTCATCCTGCCTCCGAATTTTACAAATTTTTAATATGAACGATGAGGAAAGGCATATAGCCTTGCCCCATCGTGTAATAACCTTAGTTATTTGGGCGAGGTATACCAAACTCTTCGGGCGAGTTTTTAGAGAAGCCTGCGTCATGCACTAACCAAGATGATACTGAGCGATAGCTGTCAAGGAACTGACGTGCTTCATCTCCAGAAATGTTCATCATGGTAAAGCCGCGACCGTTGATCAGGTCGACAAAGTCAGGATGCTCTGCACCTTTGCTATACGCATTGGTCAGTGTTTCTACAACACTGTCAGGCGTGCCATTTTTAACGAAGACACCAAAGAAGGGTCCCCAAGGCAAGTAAGAGCTAAAGCCAGGGATTTCATCGACGATTGGTGCAACACCGGGTAATAGATCGTTCGCTTCAACGTCGACGAGACCAATCGCTTTTAAGCGGCCTGCACGAATATGCTCAATGGCAGCACCGAGTACCGCTGGCATGATATCAATTGTACCGCCTTGAAGTGCTGTTAAGGCAGGACCATCACCATCGTATGGAATGGTAGTTAAATCAACTTTAACTTGGCTATCAAGCATAGCAAGGACGATGGATGTTAAACCGCCTGCTCCTGTAGAGCCTGTACGGACTTTACCAGGGTTGGCTTTAGCGTATTCAACAAACTCAGTCATTGTATTAAATGGAGCATCATTATGCGCAACAAAAATGGGGGTACCACGTGCAATAATGTTCACAGGGATCATATCGTTGTAATCGATATCCGCAAGTCCCAAGACCTTGTACATCTGTGGGTTTTCGGCGCCCAGTAATAGTGTGTAGCCATCAGCGCGTCTGGATTCGACAAAGCGTGTTGCAATGACGCCAACGCCACCTGTTCTGTTTGATAAAATAATGCTTTTACCCAGCTCTTTTTCGACATGAGGCGTGATGGCTCTCATGACGGTGTCTGTTGAGCCACCCGCACCCCATTGAATGATGCCTTGAATGTCTTTAGTGGGGTAGTCAGCCAACGCGGCACTTGAAAAGGCGATAGCGGCAATCGCGCTTATTATTGTTTTTTTCATAGGTTACTCCAATTATTATCATTCTGACTAGCAAACAAATTTTCTCTCATTATAAACTCTATGTTAACAATGAGATACTTGTTTAAGGCTGATTGAAAAATGCTATTCTGATAGAAAGGCCTACAGAAATAACGATTCAGACTTGGTACGAAGTATTGTTTGGCCCGCGCCATAAGACAATTCCATTTTTCTGACAATAATATTGTATTTTTAGATAGCGATTAGATTTTTTGCATTTTTGAAATTTCTTTTATTTCTTAAATTATTGATTTATAAGTATATATATTTTTCGTTTTTTGTTAGTTTGATATTGGCTTTCAAGGGCATTATTCTATTTTAGTATGTGTGGCTCACTCGAGAAATCTGGCACTTACTCCTAAGAAATAAGCACCAGAAGGCTGCTTTTAAATGCTGCACTGCATCAAGGCTTGGGTATTCCATACTCCTCAGGTGAGTGCTTTGAAAATCCGGCTTCATGAACAACCCAAGATGAGACAGAGCGATAGCTGCTTAAAAAGTCTTCCGCTTCTTTCCCAGAGGCATTCATGATGATGAAGCCACGGTTTTCCATTAATTCAACAAACTCTGGATGCTGAGCACCTTTGTTAAATGCGTTCACTAACGTATCGACTGCCGCGTCGGGTGTGCCTTTTTTGACGAAAACACCAAAGAAAGGCCCCCAGGGTAAATAGTCTTTGAATCCAGGGAATTCATCGGTAATCGGTGCGACCCCCGGAAGTACGGGATAGAACACTATAAGCCATAGGAGCTAGCCCATCCAGGTCAGCATGATTAAGGACAGGCTTGGAAAGGCGATGATGAGAATGTCGCTTTTGCTTCGGGGGCAAGCCTGACCACTACGATTAGGAAAATCATTATTGAGTGGTCAATTCTTCTTTTTCCAGTTATCAAAAAAATTGACTTACTAACCTTCTCGCCAGTAGTGTCTGACAAAAATGCAGAAGATCCAGAGTTGGCAGGCGTTTCAGTCGATCCGCTTATGACATTTTTAATGCAAATGTTAGTAGATCGTTAGTTATTTGATTGATGCATCCTATAATAAAATGGTCTGCTTAGAGTCTGTTTTAACCAAACGAGCATAATGGAGAGTATTATTTTATAAAAGGGGGGCAAATGACTCGATTAATAGCTCAATTGAAACTAAGAACCGTGTTGTTGATGATTTCGTTGATTCCATTGCTGTTTGCTTTTGTGATGTCAGTTTTTTGGTGGCAACAAATTCGTGTTGAAATTCAACAAGCTGATCAAGAGTTAACGACTGTAGAATTGGGTCAATACCTTGGAGCTCTGTCTCATGAAATGGCAATAGAGCGTGGGTTAACGGCTGGTTTTTTAGGGTCAGGAGGTCAAGCGCAACAGCAAGTGGCCATGCAACAGCAGCGGCAAAAAGTGGATATGTTTGTTGCATCATTTAAACAGTACGCGTCAAGTTTGCCTCAGAGTCACCGCTCGCTTGTCGCCGAGGTGCAAGCAACGTTAGAGCAGCTTTCCAGTCTTCGTGCTGACGTTGATCGCTTAAATGGCCGCCAGAGTTTTGCCTATTATTCGGAATTGAATCGGTTGGCTTTAGAGGCTAAGAGTTTGCTGATTGCGTCGGTGGTATCACCCAAAACAACAGAGCTAATGGAAGCCAATTTGTCCTTGATGTGGATGAAAGAGCGGATTGGGCAATATAGAGGAGCATTAAATGGAGCCTTTAATGCTAAAAGCGTGTCCATGGTGAATTTGGCCGAGATCCAACGTTACATCTTGGATACAAATTTGCGAGAAGCTCGGTTTCGGTACTTTGCGACAGACGAGCTACTGACGCGCTTGGACAGTGCAAAATCACAGTCACATTGGCAACAGGTGCAGCAGGTTTTATCTCAGCTCAATGTCTATCAAGAAGGGAATGAGCTGCAGGGACCCGCCAATTGGTTTGCGCTTGCAACTTCAATGATTGGTGATATAGATCAGATTTCTCAATACGCGGTAACGACTTTGATGCAAAGTGCTGAATCCACTCATGATAAAGCGGTTCAAAAACAAGTTGTGGCAATGGTGTCTTTCCTTTTCGTGCTTGGGGTTGTTTTATTGATCACAATGAGTGCGATTCGTTCGATTAATACGCGGGTTAAGCGAATTAATGGTTTATTACATCGAGTGGCAGATCAAAGTGATTTAACCTTGCGCCTGAAGGATTCCTCTGCGGATGAACTGGGGGATATCGGGCAATCACTGGATAAGCACTTATCATTTTTAGCCGCATCCATGCAACTCATTGCTAGTGAAACCGACTCAACTCAGAAGGCTTTAAAGCAGGTCAAAACAGATGTCTCGGATTCTTTAGAAAATGTGAAGTCTCAAGCAGATAACTCGGATGCGGTGGCCACTGCGATCCAAGAGCTTTCGTATACCAGCCAAGATATTGCAAAAAATATGCGTGAAGCTTCGGACCAAACGCGCCATGTTAACGAACTTGGCATAAAGAGCAGTCGTGTTTCTGACGATGTGCTTAGCGCGATTAGTGTCATAAACGAAAGCATTTTGCGCAGCCAAGGATTGGTGCAAACCCTGAAGGATGACTTTAGTGGTGTTGAACATATTCTGGAGACCATACGAACGATTTCTGAACAAACTAACCTGTTGGCTTTAAATGCGGCCATAGAATCGGCAAGAGCTGGTGATGCTGGGCGAGGGTTTGCGGTGGTGGCCGATGAAGTCAGGCAGTTGGCCAAGAAAACGCAGGACTCCACAGAACAAATAGGGCAAATGATTGTTAAACTCAATCAAAGCAGTGAGGCGGCCCTTTCATCAATGATGACCAGCGCTGAAGCGGCATCGGGTAGTAGCGATTTAGTTGCTGAAAATCAGCACGCCATTCATGAGTTGTTCACAGCAATTGAAAAAGTGAATAGTTTAATTACGCAAGTGGCCACAGCCGCTGAAGAGCAAACAGCTGTAACGGAAGATGTGTCGGGTAATGTTCAAAACGTCGCTAATTTAGCTCAATCGACTCGTGATCGTGTTCTTCATCTGAATGCTTCCCTCGATCAAATGACCACGGCGTTTGGGCAAATTGCGAAAGATGTGGGTCACTATAAATTGCGTTAATGCTATGATCCTTTTATTTTTTACAGTGATCTATGAAAAATGCGGCTGACTCAGTATTTAAGTCAAGCGGGCGTGTGCTCACGAAAAGTGGCAAGCCGCTTAATTGCAGAAGGGCGCGTTCAACTGAATCAGAAAACCGCTACGCCTCATACCCCTTTCCGAGGGGATGAGAGCGTGACGGTCGATGGTCAAAGGGTTCTGTTGTCTGAGCAGCATTTATATGTGCTCTATAACAAACCTGTCGGCATTGATTGCAATTGTCGAGCAGATGACCCCGCCAGTATTATCCATCATCTCACTTTACCACAGCGCTTATTTCCTGTAGGTAGGATTGATAAAGACTCACGAGGTCTGATGTTGTTAACAAACGATGGTCACTTATGTCATCGATTGCTTTCTCCTCAATACGAGCACCCTAAGCAATATGAGGTTCAGGCAAGACCCCATTTTCAAAACGCTGCACTTAATACTGAATTTAAAGAAAAGATGGAGCAGGGGGTCGTGCTAGATGGGCAACTCACTCAGCCCTGTCAAGTAACATTGCTCTCTCATGATCGTTTTAAAATATGCTTAACTCAGGGGATAAATAGACAAATTCGGCGAATGTGTCGAGCGCTTGGCTATCATGTGGTGGATTTGCAACGAACACACATTCTGCAGTTGAGCCTAGACGAGCTTGCTGAAGGGGAATGGCGTTACTTAACTCACAGTGAAATTGAAGCCATCAAGACACAGATTTTTCATTAAATTTGTGTTTTCCAATCTTCACAATACATGGATGATCTCATCCTAGATGATAGAGTGTTTTTCTATAACTTTAGTCGATATGGGCTGTTCATTTGTGTCGTATTTGCTAAACTTCACGGCGTTTTGAAATATATCGGGAGAGACTGCAGGCATAGCCGTAGCAGCGCCGAAGGAGCAACCACCCCGGAAACTCTCAGGCAAATGGACCGATTATTGAATAAAACTCCGAAGAGCTGTCGGTGAATCGTCACCCGGCACACCGAAGGAGCAAGCTTGGCATCATGCTGGGTGAATCTCTCAGGTCCCGAAACGGAGGGGGTATTCCATTTTAAGGTGGGATTTAACCTTTGACGTCTTTGGGAAAAATATGAAACGTATTGCTGTCATTGGTGGTGGCATCACTGGTGTTACTTCCGCCTATGCACTCTCCAAACGTGGCTTTGATGTCACTCTCTTTGAAAAAAGCCGTTATTGCGCAATGGAGACCTCCTTTGCTAATGGAGGACAACTGTCGGCCTCTAATGCTGAGGTTTGGACGCATTGGTCAACCATCTTCAAAGGCTTGAAATGGATTTTAAAATCGGATGCTCCCCTATTAGTCAATCCTAAGCCTTCTTGGCACAAGTTGTCTTGGTTTGCTGAATTTATTGCATCGATCCCCCAATATGAGCGCAACACCATTGAAACCACACGTTTAGCAATCGCCGCGCGTCAGCATCTTTTCAGCTGGGCGGAGGACGAAGGCATAGACTTTGATTTGAAAAAACGTGGAATTCTACATATTTACCGTGATAAGTCAGGCTTTGACCATGCCCAAACCGTGAGTGCTTTATTGGCTAAAGGTGGGCTTGAGCGTTACGCCGTCACACCAGAAGAAATGCGCGCGATAGAACCTACCCTGGCAGGCCAGTATTACGGTGGTTTTTACACAGAAAGTGATGCAACGGGCGATATTCATAAATACACCCTTGGCTTAGCATCGGCTTGCGAAAAACGTGGTGTCAAAATTTTATATGGGCAAACCGTTAAGTCGGTTCGTGCCGACAAGTTTTTTGCGCAAGTCACTGCGGAGTCGGAGGGGACGGTCTCAACCTCTGACTTCGATGCGATTGTGATTTCGGCAGGAACTGCCAGTCGTGGTTTGGCCGCATCGTTGGGTGATCGCGTCAATATATACCCTGTAAAAGGTTACTCAATTACCGTCAATTTGACGGATGAGGTCAGTCAGCAGTCTGCGCCGACGGTGAGTCTGCTGGACGATGAAACCAAGCTGGTGAGCAGTCGTTTGGGCGATGATCGTTTCCGTGTGGCGGGAACGGCTGAGTTTAATGGCTTGAACAAAGATATTCGAGCGGATCGTATTCGACCCTTGATTGATTGGGTTGAAAGCTGCTTTCCTGGGGTATGCACCCGCAGCGTTGTCCCTTGGGCGGGATTGCGTCCGATGATGCCGAATATGATGCCTAAAGTCGGCAAAGGCAACTTACCCACTGTCTTTTACAATACAGGCCACGGCCATTTGGGTTGGACGCTCTCGGCCATTACCGCCGATATCTTGGCTGAGTCTATTCCTCTCGATTGAGGCGTATTGCCAATATCGTTTTAATGCATAAATAACCGCATATCTCTGAAAAAGACGGAGGTGTGCGGTTTTTTTATGGTTGAACAGGGCCTAATCAGTATTTTTCGGTTTGTTGAATAAGGTATCATGTTCTGTCGATAACGGCTGACGCTTATAAAAGCGTAATCAAGGCACAATTCAAATAGTAAGTGCGTCGATCCGATGTCTGGTTTTAAGAGTAACGATATGAATGAATCTGTTCACCTGAAGGAGTGGTTATGGATATGACCTCTTCAGCACAGGCAAGTGTGCGTATAAAAGGAAGTATGACCAGTGTAGCCTGTATTCAGTTAACAGGAATAGATGAACATCAGCTATACCTGTTGCAAGATAAGTTAGATGATTTTATTGATAATGCACCGGCACTTATTCGTGGCATGCCCGTGATTCTGGAAATGTCGAACTGTTACTTAGATAGCCGAGTGTTTGCAGGCATTGTAAGTCTTGTTCGGCGTGTGGGAGCAAACCCCTTTGCGGTTCGAGGTTGTCCAGAGTATCAAGATCTGTACGAAGCACAGGGCGTTAGCTATTTAGGTGATCAACTCGACACTCAACGTCGTGCAACACCCGTAAAATCTGAGCCCAGTGTTAGCCAAGCCCCTGTGATCATTGAAACACCGATCGCAAATGAAGCCCTTATTATCACCACGCCCGTGCGTTCAGGCCAGCAAATTTACGCAAGACAGCGTGATCTGATTATTGTCTCGAACGTTAGTAATGGCGCAGAAGTCATGTCGGATGGCAGTATTCATGTCTATGGGGCGTTGCGTGGGCGTGCAATGGCTGGTGTAACTGGAAATGAAAATGCTCGGATCTTTTGTTCATCGATGGATGCTGAGTTGCTGTTGATTGACGGTGATTACCTAATACGTGACTCCATACCCGAGCATGTATTGCATAAACCGTGTCAGACGTTTAAGCACGATCAAAAAATGATTATTGATTTACTTTAACTGGCCTTGTTGATTTGTTTGGGCTTTTTCGGGAGGAATACATGAGTAAAGGTAAAGTATTTGTCGTCACCTCAGGTAAGGGTGGAGTGGGTAAAACCACAACAAGTGCCTCAGTTGCGGCAGGTCTGGCATTGGCTGGTAAAAAAACCGTTGTAATCGATTTTGACGTAGGCTTGCGCAACTTGGATTTGATTTTGGGCTGTGAGCGTAAAGTGGTGTTTGATTTTATTCAAGCCTTGAAAAAAGAGTGCAAGCTGAATCAAGCGATTATTCATGTTAAGCAAATTAGTGATAATTTGTATATGATTCCGGCATCTCAAACGCGTGACAAGGATCATTTATCGCACGAAGGCGTTAAAGAAATCATCAGCCAGTTGGTTGAAGATTTTGATTACGTGATCTGTGATTCCCCCGCAGGTATTGAAAAGGGCGCTAAAATGGCCATGTATTTTGCGGATGAAGCCATTGTCGTGACCAATCCTGAGATCTCTTCGGTGCGCGATTCTGATCGAATCCTTGGCTTCCTGGACAGCTCCACACGCTTGGCCGAAGAAGAGGGCAAACGCATCCCTCAGCACTTGTTGATCACGCGTTACTCGCCGGATCGGGTGGAGAGCGGCGAAATGCTGAGCATACAAGATATCGATGATATTTTGAGCATTCCTCTGGTTGGGGTTATTCCCGAATCGAGAGTCGTTTTGGATTCATCTAACCAAGGTAAGCCCGTTGTACTGAACTCACAAGATCCTGCCGGGCAAGCCTACGAAGATGTGATAAAGCGTTTATTGGGTGACGATGTCCCTATGAGATTTACGGAAATTGAGAAGAAAAGCTTCCTCGGACGCTTATTCGGAGGTAGATAAAGATGTCAGGTATTTTTACCTTCTGGAGAGCAAACAAAAAAACATCGGCCAGTATCGCAAAGGATCGGCTGCAAGTGTTGGTTGCTCACGAGCGCTCTGCCAATCAGCAGCCAGACTGGATGCCGAAAATGCAGCGTGAGATTCTCGAGGTGATTCGTAAATACGTGCCTATTGCCAGTGATGATTTGAAAATGGAAGTACGTAACGAGGGCGAGAACGTATCGGTTATCGAAATCAATGTTGACTATCCAATCGGCAAATAAGCCGTGGGTGCCAGCATTAAGGTTGCGACGTTTGGTTGAGTACATAACCGATAGCTTTGAAACAGGCTATCGGTTAAGTTCACTCCGTGAACAAAGGCGTAAGACGTTAAAGCGGCTTTTCAGCATTGGCCTTGGTGATGTCTAACATGCACACATCAATCGGGCTGGGTTTAGCGAAGTAGTAGCTTGGTAGGCTAAGCAGCCAAACTGCTCAAGTTGTTTTTGTTGCTCTAGGGTTTCGACCCCCTCTGCAATGATCTCCAGTGATAAGGCTTGCCCCATTGCAATAATGGTTTTAACAATTACGGAGTCTTCATTGTCTGTGGTGATGTCTTGTACAAAGGACTGGTCAATCTTCAGTTGGTTTAGGGGCAGCCTCTTAAGATATTGCAAGGACGAATAACCTGTTCCAAAATCATCCATCGAGAAGGTGACACCAATCGCTCGTAACTCAAGCATTTTTGAAATGGTCTGTTCTATATGTTCAAGGACAATAGATTCCGTAATTTCAAGCTTTAAGCGTTTGGGGTTGACCTGAAAGTGTTGTAGCGCGTCTTTGACATCCGCAACAAAGCTGTCCTCACGGAATTGGCGAGCACTGACGTTCACTGAAATCGTCAGGCTCTCGGTTGTTGGAGAGTTGGCCCATTTTGCCAGTTGTTGGCAAGCTGTCTTGAGAATCCACTGCCCCATCGGGATAATCAATCCTGTTTGTTCGGCAAGCGGTATAAAATTAAAAGGAGGAATCAATCCTTTATCTGGATGTAGCCAGCGTATTAACGCTTCAGCGCCGATAACTCTTCCTAGATGGTTGTATTGAAGTTGGTAGTAAAGACGTAATTGTGCCTTCTCAGTCGCCAGTCTTAGCTCATTTTCTAAAAGTGTGCGCTCTTCAAGTGCCTTTTGTAGATCAGGATCGTAAAAACAAACGGTGCTTCGTCCCGCTTCTTTTGCTTGATAAGCGGCAATCTCGGCATGATTTAGCAGTGCTTCTGCTTTGAGTTCTGAACCTGAGAATAATGTCACACCAATGCTGGCGCTGGAAAAATGCGTGTACTCTTCTAGCGTATAATCTACTGTTAAATGTGAGCAGAGTTTTTCAGACAAGGGTTCAATTTCAAGTGCGGCCTCGGCTAGGCTATTCGAGCGTAACTCAAGTAAGAGTGCGAATTCATCCCCACCAACGCGGGCCAACGTATCTGCCTCAGGGATCAGTGACGCCAATTGGACAGCCGTTTCTTGCAGGATTCGATCACCTGCTTGATGCCCTTTTAAATCATTAACTGATTTAAAGCGATCCATATCAATCCACAAGAGCGCATAATGGGCCGGATGATGTGCAAGTGTGCTGATTAGATGTTCTAATCGATCAATTAAGAGGCGTCTATTCGGGAGTCCAGTCAGGGCATCAGAGTATATTAAGCGGTGGTTTTCTTCTTCGGCGCGAATACGCCGTACCATGTCGTCTCGGAAGTTTAGCAGTAAATCCGCAATCCGTTTAAACTCGCCAGAAGCACTATTGGCGAGGGTTTCAATTTTGGCAAGCTTGATTGAGGGTGATTGATTGTAGGCAAGTTGACTCAGGGCATCGGCAATCACACGAATGCGACTGGAGGTTCGGTGGCTAACAAAGAGGACCAACACCATCAGCAAGGAGGCGGTAATCATCGCTAACACAAGGTAATAAAAAAACTCTTTTTCATAAATCCGTTGCTCTGCTAGATGGCTCCTCTTCGATTGTTCGGTTAGGAGTACGCTAAGTCGATTGCTAAACAAGGAAAACTGGGCATAGCTATCTTGGGCAGACGAAAAGAAACGTGAAGCGATATTTGGATCGATGGCAATGATCTCAGTCGACATAATCATTAAGCGGCGGTAGTTTTTAAACTCTTCTTGTAGAGATATAGCAGAGCCATGATTAACTATTTTGACTAACTCGGAGTTCGCTAAGCGATCCACAATTTGATTTTGCAGAGCAAGTTCATCGACAATTTCTCGATGAGCATAGTAAAGTTCAATTTCACTGAGTTGCTGCTCATCTGCTTGTTTTAAAAGCTCAATGACTCGGAAGTTCAATTGCGCAACGGTTTGATTAAAATGGGCGGCAAGTGCTAATGTGTCAATATTGGCTTCTAAAATGCGGCTGTTTTTGACAAAGTGATTTTTCAGCTGTGATAATGCCACATAGTTAAAGATAAAAGCCGCTATGAGCGTGAGTGTAGCCGGTAGAATCAACAACATGAACAGTGTTTTACCGGCTTTCATCCCTCGTTACTCCATCGTACTGATCAAGGATGACCAGTCATGCAATTCAATGGTGCCGAGGTACTCAAATCCGCTCTCTTGGCCGGACGGTTTAAAGATAATAAGCGCGCCTTCTGTTGGGAAATAATCCATCACTTCAACGAGGTTGGGGCCGTGTGCTACCAGTAGATAGTTTTCACCGGCTTGGGGTGGGGTGCTTAAAAGTTCACGAGTTCGGGCAATAATAGGTTGTTTTTCTTCAGTGGTTAGGGCGGCTACATAAATTAAATGATCATCAATGGTGTAGGTGTGATTGGGCAAGACAAGTTGGATGGTGTCTGTTGCTCTGCACAGAGGGCTTGAAAATATTTGAGTAATTTTTGGGATCAAAACGGGCAGTTGAGTCCCAAGTTGTTGCATTTGAATACGGCCATCGTCACTAAGGGGGCGCTGGGTTGAACAGTCGGTTAAATCCACCGGGACTTGATCCGGCTTCGAGGAGTCGGATGGGCCGTGGCGCAAGAAAAAGATGAATCCACCTTGGTTGAGTTGTTGGAGTGTCTCGGTTGCAGGGAGAAAGGGTGTAAACCTCGCAGGGGTTGCCTGTGCTAACGACCATTGAGGCCAGAGTAACAGGGTCCAGAGTCCAAGCATCGCATATGTTTTAAACATATAATATCCTTATGCAATATACTGAATAGACTATAGGAGTCATTCAACTACTTCAATGTCGACATTGTAAAAAAAACGTATTTAAGACGAATGTCTCAGAATGTTTGTTCATACGGATGAATAGGTTAGATCTCTACTTCTTTCACCAGTTTGGGGCTGGGTTTGCCGATATAGTAGCCTTGACCGTAATCGATACCCATGGCACGTATGGCTTCCATGATCTGTTCATCCTCTACAAACTCAGCAACTGTCTTGATATTCAGTCCCTGTGCTAGGGTAACAATGCTCTTAACGAAGGCAAGATCTGTTGTATCAGTTAGCATGTTGCGTACAAAATCCCCTTCGATTTTGATGACATCAATCGGAAAATGCTTGATGTAGTGAAAGGAAGAGAAGCCAGAGCCGAAATCATCAATTGCAAAATTAAAGCCTTCTAATTTTAAATCCTGTACGAATTTTTCAAGTAAAGCCATATTGCTCACGGTTTCGCGCTCGGTTAGCTCGAACACGATTCGACTTGGATGTATTGAGAACTCCAAAGCCAATTGCCGCACTCTTGAAATAAACTCACCAATGATCAAAGATTTGGGGGAAAGGTTAATAAAGAGCATGCCATCGTAGGCTTGCTCATTCATTTGTTCAAAGGCCTTTTCAATCAATAAATAGTCCATCTTATGGACAACACCTATCGATTCAGCAATATCAATGAACTCAACAGCTGAAACGATACGATCACCTAAGTCAATTCGCATCAGCAACTCATGGATTTTGACCTGTTTGGATTCTACGTCGAGAATTGGCTGAAAATAAGGTACGATGCGTTTTTCTTCCAATGCATTCAGTACCATCAGGTTTTTTTCACCAACGGCCTTAAATACCTCAGCCATTTCATCTTCATTTGGAATGGCAATTTGATTCTTACCCTCACGTTTTGCCTTATACATCATGTTGTCTGCAACCACAAACAAGTCTCGTGGGTCAGCTGCATGCCGAGGGTAAATAGCGATACCAATGGATGTGGTTCCTCTGACTTTTGAACCATCAGGGGCTGTTAATACCAATGTTTCAAGTGAACTGGCAATACGTTGAGCAACACTGTGAGCTTGCTCTTCGCTGGTCTCAGGTAAAATAATGGTGAACTCATCGCCACCATAGCGCGACACAAAATCACCGGGGCGAACGGCCAAGGCAAGTACCCGTGCAAAAGAGTGTAAAAATTGATCGCCAAAGCTGTGGCCGTATCGATCATTCACGTGTTTGAAGTTATCAAGATCCAGCATTAAGAGGCTGAATTCTTGATGATGGCGTTGAGATCGGCCGACTTCATAGCCTAACAGCTCGTGAAACATGCGCTGATTGTGTAAATCGGTTAAAGGATCTCGAGTTGCATAGTATTCAAGATCTTTTGTGTATTTGTAGATGGCTTTTACTGAGCCAACCAGGTTAAGTAAGGTTGTCAGAATGCTATCAATGACGATATGTCGGATCGGGTCGCGTGCCATCTCCGACTGCACACCGATGCCCACGACACCGCCGATTTTTGGGGTTTCAAGCAATAAGGATTTGGTTTGCAGTTCTATTTCATGGATGCCCAGTGTAAGTTTGTCTGAATCCTTCGCGGAAGAAGGGCGAGCGATGTGATGAACAATTTTGAGGATTGGGCAGTCTTTTTGATAATGATGGCTCGAGGCCAGTTGTTTTGATACAACGGCCTCAAAATCGGACTGCGTCTTTTTGCAGACATCGTGATGCCAGAAGACTTCAAGCTCATAGCCTTCCTCTTCAATTTGAAAGATGGTCACAAGTGTATGGGCCGTAATAATACTGTTGATATCGATCAAAAGGTCTTTGATGAAATCTCGCCAATCTTTGACGACTTCAGACGTGATGATGAATTTGCTGAGTAAACGAATCTCAAATTCGAGAATGTCTTTATCGACGGCGACATCTTTCAGGCGCTCAGTTAAAATACGGATATGCGAGAAGGTGTTGTTGAACTCTTCAAAGTAGAAGTCAACATCACTGATGTCCAAGTGTTTAAAATCAGTGACGGTATTAACTGACTCTAAACGGGTTCGTAAATGATCCATGGACAGATTGATGCGTTTGGCCACTTTATTGGCAATGATCAGTGACACAATCAGCGTTAAAATGCCACAAATAATGAATAAAAGCAGGTGTCCACGACGAATTTCATCGCTGATTAAGCGCTTATCTTCTATTATTTCAATCACGCCTAAGGCATCACCGATTGATGCGTTTGTGTGACAACTAAGGCAGGTTTGCTCAGCTTTTAGCGGGAATAGTCGGCGAGTATGGCTAGCATTTTCAATGACTTTCGCGTCGCTGCCAGTAAAAAGTTGTTGGACGTGCGTATCCGCATCCCGTTGATTAATAACGCCGTAAAGTGCAGAAACTTTGTCGCTTCGATAAATTTCAAATTCGAAAGGGCTGTTTTCATAGGCGGCTTTTGTGGTGCTAATAAAGTGCTCAAGCTCTTCTCGTGTCCATCCTTGACTCATGATTTCAAACATCAAACTGAAGGTGTGATCAGCGATTGATTCAGACGTTTGTTGGGCTTGGCGTGTGAAAATATTCTCGTAAAGAATGGATGCAGCTAAGGTGACACCTAGAAACACAAAAAGTGTTACCGCCATAATGGCGGCTACGACAAAACCCCGCAAGGTTTTAAACAGCCTAAAAATATTCTTCAACCCTATTGCACTCTTATTGTCTTGTTACAAATTCGAAAAAGGACAAAATAGGGATAAAACACGAAACTGTCAATCTAGCGACAAGTCTTAGATTCTAAATTGAAAGTAATTTGATACAAATCAAATTTGTATGTCTGACAAGAATCAGAAGAAATATAAAAGGTCAAATGTTTAAATCTGATTTGATGTTCGAGGGGAGGCATAACTTAAGTATTGAAACGCCCATGTAAGTGTACTTTACGTGGTACCAGTGGCCGGACTCGAACCGGCACGCTTTTAAGGGCAATGGATTTTGAATCCATCGTGTCTACCAATTCCACCACACTGGCGTAATTCGTAACTTCCTAAGCATTTCGTGGTGCGCATTATAGAGACTTTCGCAAGAAGGTCAATGATGACTGAAAAAAAAATTTTAATCAGTTAAAATGCAGTACCTTTTAAGTAATGAAGAAGCCCTATGCGTGTTCGTGATTTTTATTTTGAGTTGCCCGATGAATTGATTGCTCGATTTCCGTTGCAGGAACGATCACACAGTCGGCTGTTATGTCTTGACGCCCAAGAGGGGCGTCTTCAACATCGCATCTTCAGTGATATTCTTGAGCTGTTAACACCGGGTGACTTATTGGTTTTTAATGACACTCGCGTGATACCTGCTCGTCTCCATGGTCAAAAGGCCAGTGGAGGTAAGGTGGAGGTGTTAATTGAGCGCGTGTTGACTCCTAATACTGCGTTGGCACATGTGCGCTCAAGCCGTTCACCAAAACCTGGCAGTCGACTGCAGTTAGAAGGCGGGGTCGACGTTGAGGTCACCGGACGCAAAGAGAATTTATTTGAACTTAGTTTCAACATTGAAGGTCATTTGCTGGAGGTGTTAGACGCCGTGGGTCATATACCCTTGCCTCCGTATATGCAGCGTGAGGATCAGGCGTCAGACCGTGAGCGTTATCAAACGGTTTATAATCGTAAACCGGGAGCGGTTGCGGCGCCGACGGCCGGATTGCACTTTGATCAAGCATTACTAGATGCACTTAAGCGTAAAGGGGTTGATATTGCCTTTGTGACCCTCCATGTAGGAGCAGGGACCTTTCAACCCGTAAAAGTGGATCGTATCGAAGATCATGTGATGCATGCTGAATACATTGAGGTGCCAGACGATGTTGTCGATGCTGTTAAGGCGGCACGAGCGCGTGGAAAACGTGTCATTGCCGTAGGCACAACCAGTGTTCGCTCGCTAGAAAGTGCGAGCCAAGCGGGTGAAATCGCCCCTTTTTATGGAGACAGCCAGATTTTTATTTACCCAGGTTATGAATTCAAAAGTGTGGATGCGTTGATCACCAATTTTCATTTACCTGAGTCCACGTTATTGATGTTGGTCTCCGCTTTTTCGGGGTATGACAATATAATGCGGGCGTATCAAGAAGCCATTGAGCAACGTTACCGTTTTTTTAGCTATGGCGATGCCATGTTTTTAACGCGTCTTACCCAGTCAGAGGAATTAGTGTGAGTAGACAGTGTTTTATGCAGTTTGAGCAACTGGCAACCGATGGAAAGGCGCGTCGAGCACGTTTAACTTTTCCGCGCGGCACCGTTGAAACACCTGCTTTTATGCCTGTGGGGACCTACGGGACCGTTAAGGGTATGTTGCCAAGGGATATTAAAGCACTGGGTGCACAAATTATTTTGGGAAACACTTTTCACCTTATGCTGAGACCGGGTACGGATATCATCAACCTGCATGGTGATTTGCATGATTTTATGCAATGGCAAGGCCCGATCCTAACGGACTCGGGTGGCTTCCAAGTCTTTAGTCTTGGCAAAATGCGTAAAATCACTGAAGAAGGGGTGTCTTTCCAGTCTCCAGTTGATGGCAGTAAGGTTTTTTTAAGCCCCGAGCGCTCAATGGAAGTACAAAAGGCATTAGGCTCTGACATCGTCATGATTTTTGATGAGTGCACGCCGTACCCCGCTACAGAAGATGAAGCGGCTAAGTCGATGCGGATGTCGTTGCGCTGGGCACGTCGTTCCAAAGATGCGCATGGCGACAGTCCTTCAGCCTTGTTTGGTATTGTTCAAGGCGGGATGTACCCAGATCTACGTGATGAGTCAATGGCTGGATTGGCTGAAATTGATTTTGATGGTTATGCAATAGGCGGGCTTTCAGTGGGAGAGCCTAAAGATGAAATGATCAAAGTGCTGGATCATTTAGCCTACAAAATGCCAGAAAACAAACCTCGCTATTTAATGGGGGTTGGCAAGCCAGAAGATATCGTCGAAGCCGTTCGCCGTGGGGTTGATATGTTTGACTGCGTCATTCCGACCCGCAACGCGCGTAATGGTTTTTTGTTTACCTCGACTGGGGTTGTGAAAATTCGCAATGCAGTGAATAAAACGGATACGCGGCCTTTGGATGAAAATTGCGATTGTTACACCTGTCGCAATTTTAGTCGGGCGTATCTCCATCATTTGGATAAATGTGGTGAGATGCTCGGAGCACAACTGAATACCTTGCATAATTTGTATTACTATCAAACGCTGATGGCAGGTTTGCGCAAAGCGATTGAACAAGGTAAATTGTGCGACTTTGTTGATGATTTTTATCAGGCAAGGGGGCTTGAAACACCGCCCTTGACTGACCAATAACCTGTTTCTTAAACAACACTCAGGAGAGAGCCTTAATGAGCTTCTTGATTTCCCCTGCATATGCAGACGGTGCTGCGGGCATGGACCCAGGCATGTTTAACATGCTGTTCCTAGTCGGTTTTGCCTTGATATTTTATTTCTTTTTGTGGCGCCCTCAGGCCAAGCGTGCAAAAGAGCACAAAGCGTTGATTAACGGCTTGGCTAAAGGTGATGAAGTCATTACGGCTGGCGGTATCATTGGTAAAGTCACACGCTTAACAGACGCATATGTAGTACTAGAAGTAAGTAACGGTGTAGAGCTGAAGTTCCAGAAAGCACATGTTGCTGCGGAACTGCCAAAAGGTACGATCAAGGATATCTAAGGCTAGACACACCTAAGCGCCACGATACGTGGCGCTTTTTGTATGACTGAGGACAGAGCAACATGCTCAATCGTTATCCCTTGTGGAAAAATTTACTGATTTTATTGGTGCTGGTGGTTGCAGGTATTTATGCTGCACCTAACCTGTTTCCTGAGGACTATGCTGTTCAGATCTCAGGCTCCCGAGCTGTGCACCAGGTTGATGAAAATGTCATGTCAAACGCTGTGCGAGCGCTTGAAAGTGATGGAATTACGTTTAAGTCGAGTGAATTAGAAAACGGCGCCGGAATGCTGAGGTTTTCCGATGGAGATACTCAGCTGCGCGCAAGAGCTACCTTGCAAGAGCCTTAGGTGAGAATTTTGTTGTCGCTATGAATTTAGCTCCCACGACGCCTGATTGGTTAACGGCCATTGGTGCAGGCCCAATGAAACTAGGCTTAGACCTTCGCGGTGGCGTGCATTTTTTGATGGAAGTAGACACGGTTCAAGCGGTATCGCAGCGCTTGGAAGTTTATGCAAGTGATATACGTACGACACTGCGTGAGCAGCGTATACGCTATCGCTCGGTGGATTTAGACGAAAGCTCAGGTCAATTGGCGGCTCGTTTTGCAGATCAAGAGTCTCGTGATCAGGCTTTGTCGCGCTTGCGTCGTGATTATTCAGAGTTCACCTTTGAGTCTACTCAGGTGGATGATGCCTTCTTCTTATACGTCACATTGAATGAGCAAACCGTGCGTGAGATAGAAGACTATGCGATCCAGCAAAACTTGACAACCTTGCGTAATCGCGTCAATGAATTAGGTGTTGCTGAGCCATTAGTGCAGAGACAAGGTCGTAACCGTATTGTTGTCCAGTTACCGGGTGTGCAAGATGCGGCAGCGGCTAAGCGTGTTATCGGTCAAACGGCCAATCTTGAATTTCGTTTAGAGGCTACCTCCGATGCAAGTCGTGCGGCCACTGAGGTTTTTGAGTTCCGTAACGATCCAAATCGTCGAGGAACATTAGAGCGGGATATCATCATCACAGGCTCCAGTGTCGCCAATGCCAATGCGACCTTTGATGAAAACGGCATGCCTCAAGTATCTATTACTCTGGATGCACGTGGTGGGCAAATGATGAGCCGTGTCACTCGGAATGCGATTCAGCGCCGTATGGCCGTGGTCTTTGTTGAACACAAAACACGCACCGTGATCGAGCGCGTAGATGGAGAGTCGGTCGAGCGCCGGATTCCGTATACTGAAAAACATTTGATTTCATTAGCGACCATTCAAAGTGTGTTAGGTAATTCATTCAGAATTACAGGGTTGGATTCGCCAAGGGAGTCTTCTGAGTTAGCCCTCTTGCTGAGAGCCGGTGCGTTAGCAGCGCCTATTTACTTTGTTGAAGAGCGAACAATTGGACCAAGCTTGGGTGCAGCCAATATCGAGATGGGGATCACCTCTGTTAAAATCGGTTTTGCGCTGGTGCTGATCTTTATGATCTTGTTTTACAGAGCCTTTGGTTTGATAGCCAATATTGCCTTGACTTTGAACCTTGTCTTAATGATTGCAGTGATGTCCCTTATGTCAGCAACGCTGACGTTGCCCGGTATAGCCGGTATCGTTTTGACCGTGGGCATGGCGGTGGATGCAAACGTATTGATCTTTGAAAGGATTAAAGAGGAGTTACGAAGGGGAACACCGGTGCAATCAGCCATACATTCAGGCTTTAGTCAGGCATTCAGCACAATATTGGATGCGAACGTTACGACCTTTATAGCTGCGATTATCTTGTTTGCTATGGGCACCGGGCCAGTGAAAGGCTTTGCAGTGACCTTATCGGTAGGTATTGTTACCTCGATGTTTGCTGCACTTGTGATTACACGTGCCTTGGTTAATTTGGCCTATGGTGGTCGTAAAGTCCAGAAGTTGTGGTTATGAGGTTAAATGATGATTCAATTTAAACGTGATTTTAACTTCATGGGGGCGCGCAAATTTGCAGCGGCCTTCTCTATTCTTTTAATTCTCATTTCGCTTGGTTCTTTGGCGATCAACGGATTGAAATTTGGCCTTGATTTTACAGGGGGGAGCCTGGTTGAGGTTACCTATGGAAACCCTGTTGAGTTAGAGGATGTGCGTGCGAGTCTTCGTGCTGAAGGCTATGCCGATGCTGTCGTGCAAACCTTTGGTGCGGCGAATGATATCCTTATTCGCTTGGGCGAAGCGCATGATCCGCAGCTGGGGAATACAATTCTGAGTATCCTTCAGGCGAGCACAGACGATACGGTGACATTGCGCCGTAATGAGTTTGTCGGCTCGCAGGTTGGGGAAGAGCTGAGAGAGCAGGGTGGTTTAGGCTTACTGGTGGCGCTTGCATGGTGATGCTTTATTTGGCTTTTCGCTTTCAGTTTAAGTTCTCGGTGGGCGCGGTTTTGGCCTTGGCGCACGATGTGATTTTGGTGTTAGGGTTCTTCTCTATCTTCCAAATCGACTTCGATTTGACAGTGCTGGCCGCCGCCTTAGCGGTGATAGGGTATTCATTGAACGATACCATCGTTGTCTATGATCGAATTCGTGAAAACTTTCGTATACTGCGCGTGGAAGAGCCGATAGAGGTATTGAATACTTCGCTCAATCAAACGTTGAGTCGTACCATTGTCACGTCTTTAACGACGATGTTGGTATTGGTGGTATTGGCAATGTTTGGCGGTGAAATGATCTATGGTTTCTCAATTGCACTGTTGGTGGGTGTGGTTGTCGGAACCTATTCGTCCATCTATGTCGCAGGAAATATCTTGTTGATGTTGAAGGTGTCTCGTGAAGACTTGATACCTCCACCACCCAAAGAAGACATTGAGGTTGAAGAAGTTCCTTGATCAAACAAAAAAGCCGGCAGTTGCCGGCTTTTTTAATGTTTTACTGGAGCATTGCGGGTGTTAGAGTTAAGGTAGTGTCTGAGGCTGATGAAAGTCCTCAAGAAATAAAATTAAAATGGAAGACATATGAGTAAAAAATGGGTTGATAAAGATCCCGCAGCCGAATTAGAGGCTCAAAAATACGAGCGCCCTGTACCAAGTCGTGAATTTCTGACGGCATTTCTTAAAAAATGGGGTGCACCCATTTCTCATGCAAATGTGTGTGATGAGTTGGGTTTGTTCGATGAAACGGATCGAGAAGCGATTCGTCGACGTTTAATTGCCATGTGCCGTGATGGGCAATTAATCTCAAACCGCCGTAATGAATACGGTTTAATCGAAAAAATGAATTTAATAGCCGGGCGAGTTATCGGCCACCGAGACGGCTATGGTTTCTTACGTCCAGATGAAGGCGGAGATGATCTTTTTCTGAGCGCCCGCAATATGAAAGAAGTGTTCGATGGTGATCGAGCATTGGTTCAAAATGTTGGCTACGATCCCAAAGGTCGCAAAGAAGCCAAAGTCGTTGAGGTCTTGGAGCGTGGCACGCGCAAGCTGGTCGGTCGATTTGACGGTCAAAATGGATTTGGTACGTTAATTCCTGAAAGTCAAAAAATTACGCAGTCAGTGGTGATCGTTCCTGACGAAGGCTTGGCACTCGAATACCATTCAGGCCAGTTAGTGGTTGCAGAAATTATCCAATATCCGACGCGTCGTCAGCCAGCGCGAGCAAAAGTTGTAGAAGTGCTTGGCGAGCAAATGGCAGAAGGGATGGAAATCAAAGTTGCTATTCATAATTATGACATTCCGCATGAATGGCCTGCTGATGTTCAGGAAGCAGCAAGTAATCTGAGTCCTGAGGTTGCCGAGTCAGATAAGACCAATCGGTTTGATTTGCGTGATTTGCCTTTTGTTACCATTGATGGTGAAGATGCCAAGGATTTTGATGATGCCGTGTATGCTCAGAAAAAGCGTCTTGGCGGCTGGCGTCTATGGGTGGCAATAGCGGACGTGTCCTACTATGTTCGCCCCGACAGTCCTTTGGATCGAGAGGGTATTAAGCGTGGGAATTCTGTTTATTTCCCAGGCTATGTTGTGCCCATGCTACCAGAGCTCTTATCGAACGGTTTGTGCTCGTTGAACCCACATGTGGATCGCTTGGCGATGGTGTGCGAGATGACCCTGAATCGGTCAGGCAAGCTCACGGATTATCGTTTCTACGAAGCGGTAATCAATTCTAAAGCACGCCTTACCTACACGAAAGTGGCTTCGATACTGGGTGATATTCAAGATGGTCAGCAAGATGAACTCAGAGCGCAATATCGAGAGGTTGTGCCACATCTAGAGCAGCTGTTTAACTTGTATAAAGCCTTACGCAAGGCACGTGATGAGCGTGGTGCCATTGATTTTGATACCGTTGAAACACGTATTCAGTTTGGGCCAGACCGGAAAATAGAAGAGATCATTCCGGTTCATCGCAATGAAGCACATAAGATCATTGAAGAATGTATGTTGTGCGCGAATGTGGCAACGGCACGTTTTCTTGAAAAGAACAAGAAACCTGCACTCTACCGCATACATGAAGGGCCCAAGGATCAGCGATTACAGAATCTACGCGCCTTTTTGAGTGAGTTAGGCTTGAACTTGCCGGGTGGAAGTCAACCTGAGCCGAAGGACTATTTGTCCTTAGCGACGGCCATAGAGGGGCGCCCGGATCAGCACGTCATTCAAACTATGATGTTGCGGTCGATGCAGCAGGCTATCTACAGCCCTGAGAATAAAGGGCATTTTGGTTTAGCATATCCAGCCTATTCGCATTTCACTTCACCGATTCGCCGTTTCCCTGATTTGTTGGTGCATCGAACGATTCGTTCTGCAATTCATTCCGGTAAGCGAATAAAAGAGGTTGAACGTCCATCAGGGTTTGTGCCGAATCCGGCGTTTGATAAAACCTACAGTATTGAACAAATGCTGGCGTTGGGTGAGCACTGCTCTATGACAGAGCGTCGAGCCGATGAAGCGACGCGTGATGTGGTGTCTTGGTTAAAATGTGAGTATATGTTGGATCAGGTCGGCAATCACTATCGAGGTGTTGTGGCTGCGGTGACTGGGTTTGGTTTGTTTGTTGAGTTAAGCGATCTGTATATCGAGGGTTTGGTGCACATTACGGCTTTACCGAGCGATTACTATCACTTTGATGCTGCGAAACAGCGTCTTGTGGGGGATAGAACGCGTCGAGTCTTCAAGCTAGGCGATCATTTGTCCGTCAGGGTCGTGCGTGTTGATCTGGATGAGCGTAAAATTGACTTCGAACTTGAAGAAACCTTGAGCCAGAAAGCACCGCCAAAACCGAGCAAGCGTGAGTTGCTAAAAAAGGGTAAGGTTGAAGAAGCCTCAAGCAAAGATGGCAAGCGGCCTTCTTCGGGACGTTCAAGGTCTTCGGAAAGGTCCTCAAGAAAACCTAGAGCGGCTAAAAAAGCCTAGTTAAAGACTGAATCAATGAATGAAATAATTTTACTGACCATTTCAGGTAAAGATAAGCCGGGCGTGACATCTGCTATCACGCAAACCTTGGCAAATTTTGACGTTAATATTTTGGATATCGGGCAAGCCGTTATCCACGATACCCTTTCATTGGGAATTTTGGTGCAAGTGCCTGTCCAAGCCGAGTCGTCGCCGCTGTTACGGGATGTGTTGTTTAAAGCGCATGAATTGGATATGAATGTACGCTTCCAGCCAGTGTCTGATGAAGCTTATGAGCACTGGGTTGATGGGCAAGGTAAATCACGCCATATCATCACGCTTTTGGGGCGGAGAATCCGTGCTAATCATATTGCAAGCGTTACGGAGATTGCGGCACGCCATGGGCTTAATATTGATAATATCAGTCGTTTATCTGGTCGTATTTCGTTAAAGCCTGAGCTTGTTGACCAGAAAAACAATGCCTGTGTTGAGTTTTCTGTCAGGGGGATTCCTGCCAATGCGTCCGCACTGCGTGAGGAATTTCTGCAAGCAGCCTCTGAATACGATGTTGATATTGCGTTCCAGAAAGATGATATCTATCGCCGGAATCGACGTTTAGTTGTATTTGATATGGACTCTACGCTGATTGAAGCTGAAGTGATTGATGAGCTTGCACGCTACGCTGGTGTCGGTGAGCAGGTGGCAGCCATCACGGAAGCGGCGATGCGGGGTGAGTTAGATTTCAATGAAAGCTTTAGAAAACGTGTTGCCTTGCTTAAAGGGCTTGATGCAGGCGTGCTGGAAGAGATTGCGCAGAGTCTAAGGCTAACCGAAGGTGTAGAGACGCTTGTGTCTCAGCTTAAAGCGTTAGGCTTTAAAACGGCGATCCTTTCCGGCGGCTTTACCTACTTTGCAGAAGGTTTGCAACGGCGTTTAGGCTTTGATTATGTCTACGCAAATGAGCTTGATATTCAAGAAGGTAAGGTCACTGGAGAAGTTAAAGGTCAAATTGTGAATGGTGAGCGTAAGGCTCAGTTGTTGCGAGAGATTGCTGAAAAAGAAGGTGTTCGTCTTGAGCAAACCATTGCAGTAGGCGATGGTGCGAACGATTTGCCTATGCTGTCGATTGCAGGGTTGGGAATTGCGTTTCGTGCCAAACCTTTAGTGAGGCAGAGTGCGAAACAGTCTATTTCTACGTTAGGCTTGGATGGAATTCTGTATCTAATTGGGTTTCGTGACAGAGACGAGTTGTAATCCGTCTGTGACTGCTCACCGCCCGATTGGGTGATGGCTCTTGCGCAATATTGCTGATTTTCTGCTCTAGAGCTTCATCCGTTTGGTTCACATGGATGGAGCTCAGTCTTCAAAAAATACATAGTCCATTTTAGGGCGAGGGGGCTGTAAGTAATACCCCTGGACGTAATGTATCCCTAGTTTAAATAGACTGCTCATAATTTGAGTGCTCTCGACCATCGGCATGATCAGCGTTAAATTACGCTCTTTGAGTGGATCGAGTAACTCATGTTGCTGGTCCAGGGTCATTGTCTGGCTAAGCATATCTTTCATGAAGTTAGGATCCAATTTTATGAAATCCAGCTTGGCAAGCGCAAGCAAGTGCTGAGACTCGGACGAGCTGCCATAGTGCTTTAAGCATATTTTGCAATGGAGTGATTTAAGGGCTTTTGCAAAGGCTTTAAAATATTCAGGACTGGATAAAGCGTCGGATTCGTTGATCTGAAACACGAGGTGGTCGGCAGGTAGTCTGAGGCTGCGAAGTTGTTCAGACAGCTTTATCAATATCGATTTGTTGCGAAGGGTGATGCCTGTGATATTGATAAATAAGCGGCTGCGACGTTTATCGATGATGGCATCTCGCAATAGATGCGTGGCTTTGTCTAAAACCCATTGATCCATTCGGCTTAAAAGTTTGTCATTGTGCAGGGGATCAAGAAATGTGCTGGGCTGCATTTCTTTGCCCTTGTCATCGACTAAGCGTAACAGCAGCTCATACGACGGTATTCGATCATCACAGTTCAATGGAACGATCGGTTGAAACAAGAAAGTGAAGCGATTGTGTTTAATTGCATCAACCATGACTTCAGTGGCTGAATAGTGGTTATTTCGTCGTGTTAGGCTCGAATGACTCCGGTATACATTTGTGGCATTGTCGGATGTATCTCTATGTTGGATGTCTTTGGCCGCCATACGGGCACGGCTCAGCGCTTCGCTGCTGCGAACCGTGTTTTCATTTAATATGGCAATTCCAATCGAGCATTGCGTTGAAAGAGTCTCCGTGCCGAGTGTAATACGGAGCTGATTAATCGATGATGCGAGGTCTTTTGCGATGCTGTGTGCTGTTTCAAGATTGGAGCTGGGCAGGATGATGCCATAGGCTTCATCCTCAAGATGCGACATGGGATGAAGAGCAGGGTCTAGAAAGGTTTGCAGAAAGTTTCCTATCTGCTGGCTTAGTAGATCCGTACCCTCACTGCCATGTGCGTTAAACACCGTTTTATATGCATCGAGCGTCAAATAGAGTAGATGGCTGTCATGTCCGCCCTGGCTTGCTTTGCTGATGCAGTTATCCAATTCGGTCATTAAAAAATTGCGGTTTCTAAGCCCACTAATTGGATCAGCCGAATGAATAAAGTTGGGGCTTTGGGCGGCTTCATCTTTGAACTCAAGGCGAAGGATGTTTTTGGATTCGTCGGTGGCTTGCGAGATCTTGACGCTTGCTGCGATTTTGGTACTAGTTGACGTTAAAATATGAAGCATAACGTCTACTTCGGTGCTCTCTTCGGTTCTTACTGAGTTTAAAGCCTCTTTAAACAGTTCTTTTGAAGGGGGGTAATCAGAGTGTCGATACTGATTTCATCAAGGGGCGTTTCTAAGTCTAGGCCAAATAGATAAAAAAAGCTTTCATTGGCATAGGTAATGTCATTTTCAGCTAGGTAGCAAACTGCAGATCTTAGGTCGTCAGTTAGGAGTTGAATTTGGCTTTCGCATTTTTCAAGTTGGTACTCTAAGAGTCGACAGCGCCGCCGATGATTGAGCTGTTCAATCTCTTGAGTGATATACATCAAGGTTAATAAGGGTTGTGATTGGGTGAAGATTGGCCTGATGCCTTTTGTCAGCAGTTCTGAGTGATCTTCTTCGCTTAGATAGGCGTCAGTCAGAAATAAAAAAGGAATGTCCTTGTTAAGCTCCTGGAGCTTTTCGGCTGCACGCTCAGCGGTTAAAAGTGGCACCTGCTCATTGCTGTATAGAATGATATCCCAACTGCGTTCGGAGAGGCTGTTGGAAAAGCCATCAATATCGTTAATGAGCTTATATCTCGGGCTGGTATTTCCCGAAAGCATCAAGGTTTGCAAGCTGGCTGCAGACTCGCGACTAAAACCGATAAATAACGCAGAAACTGATTGATCGGTACTTTGTTGCGGATCGTTAGAGAAGGCGTTTAACTCATCCATTGAATTTAGGTTTACCATAGCTTAATGCGTGGTTAGGGTCATTGGCTTAATAGTAACGGTTAAATTCAGAAATGTCAGTAACAAAAAACGAATGTTTGGATGAAGGAGGGTTTTAAAATAGATGGCAGGGGTAGGAGGATTCGAACCTCCGCATGACGGGATCAAAACCCGTTGCCTTACCGCTTGGCGATACCCCTGTAAAATCAGGTCTTTTGTATGGTGGCAATAGCGGGACTCGAACCTGCGACCCACGCATTATGAATGCGTTGCTCTAACCAACTGAGCTATATTGCCAACATGAATATGGCAGGGGTAGGAGGATTCGAACCTCCGCATGACGGGATCAAAACCCGTTGCCTTACCGCTTGGCGATACCCCTAAAAACCTTTTGTCCTCAAAGTGGTGGCAATAGCGGGACTCGAACCTGCGACCCACGCATTATGAATGCGTTGCTCTAACCAACTGAGCTATATTGCCACTGTGCTTTGAAGGCGGCAAATTATTCGCTTTTTACGCTTAGTTGTCAATAGTCTATGTGTAAAAAACTTTAAAATGCCTTTTTGATGAAGCGATAAGAGGTTAATCTTCCTCTCGCCCCATCCATTATTACGCGCGAGATTTTATACGTTAAAGCGGAAATGAACAACATCCCCGTCTTTGACTATGTAGTCTTTGCCTTCAAGGCGCCATTTTCCGGCTTCTTTTGCACCTTGTTCGCCTTTAAATTGCACGAAGTCTTGGTAGGCAATGACTTCTGCCCGAATAAAGCCTTTTTCGAAGTCTGTGTGAATCACTGCTGCCGCTTTAGGGGCGGTGTCACCCACTTTAATCGTCCAAGCCCTGACCTCTTTAACGCCTGCTGTAAAATAGGTTTGCAGGCCTAACAGTTCGTATCCTGAGCGGATAACGCGATCTAGGCCTGGTTCGTCCATGCCCATTTCTTGTAAAAACTCTAGTTTTTCTTCGTCGTCAAGTTCTGCAATTTCAGATTCAAGTTTGTTGCAAATGGCGACAATACTAGCGCCTTCTGAAGCCGCAAGGGTTCTGACCGTCTCGAGGTGTGGGTTGTTCTCAAATCCATCTTCGGCCACGTTTGCGATATACATAGTGGGCTTTGTAGTCAGTAGATGGAAGGTTTTGATTAAGCGCTGCTCATCTTCGTTGAGTTCAAGCGAGCGAGCGGGTAAGCCTTCGCTGAGATGAGGGAGTAGCTTTTCAAGTAATGCTTTGGCGGCTACGGCCTCTTTATCGCCACCTTTGGCGTTACGGGTAACGCGCTGTAGCTGTTTTTCAACCGAATCGAGATCTGCCAGTGCAAGCTCAAGATTGATGGTTTCAATGTCGTTTAAGGGGTCGATCTGGTTGGCAACGTGGATTACATTGTCGTCTTCGAAGCATCTGACAACGTGGGCGATGGCATCTGTTTCACGAATGTTGGCTAGAAACTTGTTTCCAAGTCCTTCACCTCTGGATGCACCCGCAACTAATCCAGCGATATCGACAAACTCCATGGTGGTGGGTACGACGCGCTCAGGCTTGACGATGCTTGCAAGCTCATTGAGGCGAGCATCAGGCATAGGGACAACGCCTGCATTGGGCTCAATGGTGCAGAAGGGAAAGTTCTGTGCTTCGATGCCAGCTTTGGTTAGTGCGTTGAAAAGAGTCGATTTGCCGACATTGGGCAGTCCGACGATACCACATTTAAAACCCATGATCAGATCCTGTATTTTTTAATCAGCCTTTAAAGCTGTGCAGTTGATTCATTGCTCGTTGCCACTCACCGGAGACGGCTAACGGTAAGAAACGCAGTGCTTCATCTATAGCGGCTTGAGTTTGCAATTGTTCGGCTTTGGGTGCTTTGGTTAATACGTAGCCAGAGACTTGGCTAGCGTGGCCTGGGTGACCAATGCCGATGCGCAAGCGATAAAAGTCTTTCGTATTGCCTAAACGTGAGATGATGTCTCTAAGTCCATTGTGGCCACCATGTCCGCCGCTAAACTTGAGTCTGGCAGTACCGGGCTGTAGGTCGAGTTCATCATGCGCCACTAAAATTTGATTGGCCTGAATTTTATAGAAATTTGCGAGCGCTGCAACGGATTGACCGCTCAGATTCATAAAAGTCGATGGAATAAGTAAATGAACGCTGAGGTTGTTCAGATTGACTTTCGTTGTGAATCCGTGGAAGCGTGGTTCAGGCTTGAGAGGGGAGTTGAGGTGGGCAGCAAGCTGCTCCACCAAGTCGGCGCCGGCATTGTGACGGGTGTGCGCATATTGTGTGCCTGGGTTTCCTAAGCCTACAATCAGAGCTATTGGGTCATTCATGCCGGACACCTAGTGTCAAGAATCTTACTTCTTAGCGCCACGTGGAGCGTAGCAGTAACCGATACCTTGGTCGTGGTCTTCGCCGCGACGCAATGCAACGATTTCAACGCCTTCTGGTAAAATGATGTCTGACAAGTGGGCAATTTGTCCCATTTCGATGTTAGACAAATCAACATCTAGAACTTCTGGCAGATCTTTTGGCAAGCAAAGGATTTCAGCCGTTGAAGCTTCAGCTGCGAATTTAGCTGCTGCTTTAGACGCTGCAGATTTTTCGAAGTTGATGAAGTTCAATGGAACCTGGATTTTGATTTTTTGATCATCAGCAATGCGTTGGAAGTCAACGTGCAGTACAACAGGTTTAGATGGGTGACGCTGCAAATCTTTGATGATAACAGCTGTGTCATTACCGTCTAAGCGAACAGTTAGGATAGAAGAGTAAAAACCGTCTTCTAACAGCATACGGTAGAGATCTTTACCGATAACTGAAACGGCTGTTGGTGTTTCAGTTCCGTAGATGATACCTGGAACCATGCCTAGGTGACGCAGGCGGCGGCTCGCACCTTTCCCCTGATCTGCACGGCTAACTGCATTAACAATAAACTTTGACATTATAAATTACCTTTTGGTGTTAAAAACTGCAAAGACTCGCGACCAAATATTTGCAGTGTTAGGTTGTCCCCTAAGGGAGTAAAGCATTAGCAATGCTAGTGCTTTCAGGCTGAATTGCCTGTATCCGTACAATATTATCTGAACATTGCACTGATGGATTCTTCGTTGCAGACGCGTCTAACGGCTTCTGCCAGCATGGGTGCCAGCGTCAGTTGACGAATCTTGCTGCATTTTTTAGCTTCAGCTGAGAGTGGGATGGTGTCGGTCACCACTAACTCGTCTAATTCTGAGTTGATAATATTACTGATAGCAGGGCCTGATAAAACCGCGTGTGTAACATATGAAACGACGCGTGAAGCGCCTTTTTCTTTAAGTGCTTTTGCGGCTTTGCAGAGCGTACCAGCGGTATCACACATGTCATCAACGAGGATGCATGTACGCCCCGCGACATCACCGATGATGTTCATGACTTGCGATTCATTTGCACGCTCGCGGCGTTTATCAATAATGGCCAGATCGCAATCGAGTTGCTTTGCCACTGCACGAGCGCGAACAACGCCGCCGACGTCAGGAGATACAACCATAAGATCGGAATATTGTTGGTCTACGATGTCGTCAAGTAAAACAGGCGAGCCGTAGACGTTATCAACGGGAATATCAAAAAAACCTTGGATTTGATCGGCATGAAGATCAACGGTCAAAACGCGGTCAACACCTGCGCTGGTCATCATGCTTGCCACCACTTTTGCACTGATGGGTACGCGAGTTGAGCGTGGGCGGCGATCTTGGCGGGCATAACCAAAGTAAGGAACAACGGCTGTGATTCTCATGGCAGATGCACGACGCATCGCATCTGCAAACACAATGAGTTCCATTAGGTTGTCATTTGTTGGTGCGCAGGTCGACTGAATGATGAACACGTCTTTTCCGCGCACGTTTTCTTGAATCTCAACACTGACTTCGCCATCACTGAAACGACCAACATCTGCTTTCCCTAATGGGATATCCAGGCGTTCTACCACCTTTTTTGCCAGGTCTGGATTGGCATTTCCGGTGAAGATCATCATGCTTGACATGGGATTTACCTTCTTGATCGTTTCTGGGTGATCGACAGATGTTGAAAGGGATTCGTTCATAGTTTTTGGCTGGGGTAGGAGGACTCGAACCTCCGCATGCTGGAATCAGAATCCAGTGCCTTACCAACTTGGCGATACCCCAGTCGTCTCCTCTGCAGATAACTGCATATTTAGGAAGGGCAGTATTCTCTTTAAAACAGAGTGAAAAATCAAGTCTAAACGACAAAAAACCACGAATTTAGCGGGATCCAGCCTATTTTATTGAAAATTATAGGCGCCATTGGCTCACAATGAGAGTGATGGTTAGTCCCTCCCTCTCCATCCGAATGCGTCGAGGAAGCAACAGGTTAGGATTAACTTGTTCGAAGCGGCTGGCATCAATTTTCCAGCCTGATTGCGCAAATGAAAAACCTCGTTCGCTTTCATGCGTTTCAAAGATGACATTTGGGTCAGGGATGCCTTTTACCCAGTAAATGCCGTGACTCACTGGTAGGCTCCAGCCAAGCATGGCATTCATAAGGGCTTCAGGTGAGCGTGCTGTGTAAAGTGTTTCTTCGCCTGCTACCTGCATTTCAACAAACCCGGGTCTGCCCTCAAGGCGAGCGACGGATTGGTTAAAAGGCCCAGCACTGACATTGATTTCATAATCACGTTGCTTTTGTTGCCAATGAATTGAAACAGAGTCGGATCGATCTTCCAGTCGCAGGCTCATTCGGCCCTCAAGTATCCAATCATTTAAATCGTAGACAGGGCGCTGTGCCTGCATGCTTTCAGGTAAGAGGGGTGGTTTGCTGCTACACCCCACTAGAAGGGATAGCAACACGAGTAAAATTAAAAACTGGCGCACGGTTTACTGGACCCTGATTTTTTCAGCGGCATTCAACAAATGTCGATCATCTGGATTGTCGCGTAGGTGGTTCAATAAGAGCTCTTCAGCGGCATCTTGCTGTCCTAGCTCTGATAATACCCGGATTAAATGAGCCGCAACTTCTGTATCAGGATACAGTAGATACGCGCGTTGTAAGTAAGAGAGAGACTCGTTTAAGCGACCCAGTTTAAACAATGCCCATCCCATTGAGTCTAAGATAGCAGGATCATCGGGTTTTTGTCTCAGTGCATCTTGAATCAGTTGGTAGGCTCTATCGTAGTTATTTGTATGCAATAACAAACTGTATCCGAGTGCATTCTGAATCATAGCACTGTTTGGGTCGATTGAAAGTGCACTTTCCAAGTCTGCCAGCATTAGGCTCGAATCTTGGTCATCATAGAGCAAAGCGCGGGTGTAGAGTAATCGGGTATCGTTTGGGTGAATGCGAATGGCTTCCGATAGGTGTTTTACCGCTTCTTGCTGAAAGTCATATTGAGTGAGCCAATTTGAAAGAAGAATGGTGAGATCTGTCGTGTATTCCGGCTGAATGTCTTGAGCAAGTGCGATGGTGTTAATCACATCGTTTAGGTACTCGCTGGTGTTGTAGAGTTCGAGCAGACGCGCACGTGATTGTAAAAACGTTGAGCCAGCGCTTACAGCTTGGTAGTGCGCCATAGCCAGTTCTCGTTGACCCTGGAGTTGGGCAATGTGGCCTAGATAAAACTGAACCTCTTGCATGTCAGGATAGAGCTCGGCTAAGCGATGTAAAAGGCTCTGGCTTAGATCGAGTCGTTGATGGTCCAGTAACAGCAGTGCAAAGTAAATGTGAAGTTCTGGATCATCAGTGTGGTCATCAAGGAGGTCGTTAATTAATTTTTCCGCTTGAGACGTTCGATTGCTCAGCAGTAACAGTTGAGCGTACTGAATTCGAATTTGTTGTTGGTGTGGATGGCGAGCATGTGTTTCTTGCACAAGTCGAAGGGCTTCGTTGAGTCGTTCTTGTTGGCGGAGCAGTTCCGCTTTTTGCAGGATCAAGGGTGGGTAATAGGGTGTATGGGTTAAGCCTTGATCGAAGATGCGCATCGCCATCTCTGGGTTGTTTTCACGAAGATGCAAAAGACCGAGGGCAAGGTGTACATCCGAGCGGGTGGGGTGCTCTTGTAAGGTGGCGGTTAGTAATCGAATGTATTCGCGTGCGATATCGGCACTTAAGGATTCACTTTGAGAACTGACCAACAATAAAATATCGGATTGAGGGTCGTTGATGACTTCACGAAGTAGGGGGAGCGCCTCGCTGAAGCGTCGCTCATGCAACAAAATGCTGACCACTAAGTGTTTTGGTTCGGCTGCGCTCGGATCTGCGGCAGACCACAGGCGAGCGGCCGCAATAACGGCTTCACTGTTGCGTAAGAACTGCGCGATACGTGTGGCGCGTTCTGCCACCGCTGCGTCTTGGGTTAAGTGGGCTTGGCGAAGGTAGCGCTCAAGAGCTTCATCATAATAGCCGAAGCGGCCGCCCATTTCGGCGACGAGTAAATCAAAAAGGATTTCACGATTGAGTTGGCCGGGTAAGTAGACGACGGGCTCAAGAGGGATATCGTTAATAATTACATCCGTTGACTGATTATGAGTGTCAACACGGCTCGCGCAGCCAGACAGCATCAATGCACTAAGTAATCCCGCCAAAAACATTTTCATCTACACACAGTCCTCTGTATACACGGATTTTATCACTATAGAGTAACTCAATAAGGCTTGTCGATTGATACATTCATCATTTTAATACGCAGGTGTTTTGGGCTTGGTTTGCTAACGGACAGTCTCTGTCGCTCAATTGACTTAATCCTTGCAAGGGAAAGGTGTATGATTGGCGACTTAATTTTAGGTTGTTAGGTAGTGTATCTGTCCTTATGGCATTGCTGGCGTTAGGTATTAATCATAAAACAGCACCTGTGGAGGTGCGTGAGCGTGTTGCTTTTGCTCCAGAAAAGCTGGCGCAAGCGCTGCATGATGCGCAGCTTAAAGCAGGCTTACAGGAGATTGCAATCTTATCAACCTGCAATCGAACTGAGTTGTATTGTTGCGCACATCAAACGTCTCATGAAGCGTTGATCGATTGGTTGGCGTACTATCATGCGCTCAATCCAGATGCATTACGCCAGTGCCTGTATCTGCATCAAAATGATGCAGCCGCGCGACATATGATGAGAGTTGCCAGTGGTTTGGACTCCTTGGTACTGGGTGAACCTCAGATCCTAGGGCAGCTCAAATCGGCATACAGTATTGCGCAAGAAGAAGGTTTGGTCGGAGCTGAATTGGGGCGTTTATTCCGGCATACGTTCACGATTGCAAAAAAAGTAAGAACACAAACCGCCATTGGACAAAATCCAGTATCCGTGGCCTATGCAGCTGTCAGTATGGCCCAGCATATTTTTGCTGATTTAAGTGAAAGCAAAGCCTTGCTGATTGGAGCTGGTGAAACGATTGAACTGGTTGCACGTCATTTGCATCGTGCAGGTGTGCGCAGCCTAACGGTTGCCAATCGTACGCTGCCACGTGCTTTGGATTTGGCCAGTATTTTTGACGGAAAGGCCATCGCATTGGGTGATATTCCCGATGCTTTACCCCATGCCGATATCGTTATTTCGTCAACGGCGAGTCAGTTGCCCATTTTGGGTAAGGGAGCCGTAGAAACCGCATTGAAAAAACGCAAACACCGCCCCATTTTTATGGTGGATATAGCGGTGCCAAGGGATATAGAAGCCCAAGTGGGTGACCTTGAGGATGTCTATTTGTATACGGTAGATGATCTTAAAGAAGTCATAGAAGAAAATCAGCGTGGGCGAGAGTCTGCCGCGCGTGAGGCGCAAACTCTGATTGATCAAGGCACTGACGAGTTTATGCGACAGCTTCGTGAATTGGATGCGGTGGATACACTCACGGCTTTACGAGAGCATGGACATGCCATTTGTGAAGACGCGTTGCAAAAAGCATTAAAGCAACTTCATGCCGGAAAACCTGCAGAGGAAGTTCTACAGGTGATGGCACGGGGACTAACCAACAAGTTATTGCATCAGCCAACCGTTCGATTACGTCACGCCTCAGCTGAAGGGCGGGATGATTTACAGAGATTGGTGACCGATCTTTTTCAGCTCTCCGAGCGTTCGACAGTCGACGATCGATAACAGGACCTAGATTAACATGAAAATTTCGATACAAAATCGGCTAGACAATCTCGCCGATCGTTTTGAAGAGCTTTCTGCATTGCTAAGTGAAGCAAGCGTCATTACTGACCAAAATAAGTTTCGCAGTTATTCGGTAGAGTATTCAGAACTTGAACCTGTGGTCGTTAAGTTTAAACAGTGGCAGGGTGCACAGAGCGATCTTGAAGAAGCTAAGGTAATGGCCAGCGATGCCGATCCTGATCTTAGAGAAATGGCGCAAGAAGAGATTGAGACAGCGCAAGAACGTATTCAGCAGTATGAAAGTGAGTTGCAGCTCTTACTTTTGCCGAAAGATCCTAATGATAACCGCAATGTCTTCTTAGAGGTGCGTGCGGGCACCGGAGGCGATGAAGCGGCCATTTTTGCCGGGGATTTGTTCCGCATGTATTCACGCTATGCTGAGGTCAAGGGCTGGCGTGTCGAAGTGATCAGTGCAAGCGAAGGTGAGCACGGTGGTTTCAAAGAAATTATTAGCCGTATTGTTGGACAGGATGTATATGCGCATTTGAAATTTGAATCGGGCGCACACCGTGTGCAGCGTGTACCCGAAACTGAATCTCAAGGGCGCATTCATACCTCAGCCTGTACCGTGGCAGTGATGCCGGAGATGGATGAGGCCGCCGCCATCGAAATTAACAAAGCCGATTTACGTATCGATACCTACCGTGCGTCTGGAGCGGGCGGGCAGCATATCAACAAAACGGATTCCGCAATTCGTATTACCCATCTTCCCACGGGGTTGGTGGTTGAGTGTCAAGAAGAGCGGTCACAGCATAAAAATAGAGCCAAAGCACTTGGTTGGCTGGCCTCCAGACTGCAACAAGCGGAATTGGATCGTCAGCACGCCGAGCAAGCCAGCACCCGAAAAAGCCTAGTGGGCAGTGGCGACCGTTCAGAGCGTATACGGACGTATAATTTTCCGCAGGGGCGCGTGACGGATCATCGGATTAACCTGACGTTGTATAAGCTTAATGAGATTGTTGCGGGCGAGCTAGAGGCCGTGATTGCTCCCTTGAGGCAAGAGTATCAAACGGAGCAGTTGGGTAATCTCAGCGATGAAGGTTAAGGATGCCTTGGCGTGTGCGCGGATATTAACTGATTCCGACTCGCCGCGAGTGGATACCGAGACCCTTTTGCTCTGGGTGCTGGATAAGCCGCGAAGTTATGTGTACACATGGCCCGATGCAGATCTGAGCCCAGCGCAAGCTGCACAGTTTACTGAGCTGATTGAAAAACGTCGCCAAGGTGAGCCCGTGGCACACTTGATTGGCTATCGTGACTTTTGGACACTTCGACTGGCCGTGTCGAATGCAACCTTGATCCCTCGCCCAGAGACAGAGATGTTGGTTGAGTGGGCGTTGGAGCATTTGCCATCCAGCGCTCAACGAGTGGCCGATCTTGGGACGGGAACGGGGGCTATTGCGCTTGCGTTGGCCAGTGAACGGCCTAGTTGGCAGCTAATTGCAACCGATCGAATACCTGAAGCGATTGAGCTGGCGCGCAGCAATGCTTGGCGCTTAACTTGCCACAGGTGGATTTTCGATTGGGGAGTTGGCTGGAGCCTCTGCAAGAAACGTTTCATTTGATTTTAAGTAATCCTCCTTATATCGATCCGCAGGACCCGCATTTAGATAAAGGGGATGTGCGGTTTGAACCGAGGTCAGCGTTGGTTGCTGACGAGAAGGGATTGGCCGATATTCGGTGGATCATTGCTCAGGCACCTTCATATCTAGTGTCTGGCGGCTGGTTGGTGTTTGAGCATGGCTTTGATCAAGCGGCAGAGGTACGGGCCCTTTTTGAAGCACAAGGATATCAAGATGTGTTTACGCGGCAAGATATAAGTGGGCACGATCGTATTACCGGTGCTCGCACTCCTCATTAAGCAAAGGTGAACAGTATATGGCCAAATCAAGGGTTGAATTAGATGATGCGGGATTGTTGCGTTACAGCCGTCAAATCATGCTGCCTGAGATTGATGTTGCGGGGCAAGAGATGCTTCTCAATAGCCGTGTACTTGTTCTGGGCTTAGGTGGTCTAGGGAGCCCGGTTGCACTGTATTTGGCTGCAGCGGGTGTCGGTGAGTTGTGGTTGGCGGATGATGATGAGGTCGATGTCTCAAATTTGCAGCGCCAGGTTGTGCATGCTGAGCACAGTGTGGGCCTTTCAAAGGTTGCGTCCGCCATCAAGACATTAAAAGACTTGAATAGCCAGACAGTTTTCAAAGCCATTGAACAGCGGCTCGAAGGGGCGGCGTTGCATGATTGTGTGAGTCAGGTAGACCTTGTTGTTGATTGCACGGATAACTTCAAAACACGTTTTAGTTTGAATCGCATGTCCGTAGCCACAAAAACACCCTTGGTATCCGGTGCAGCAATCCGTTTTGATGGACAAGTCAGTGTTTATGACCCTCGTGATGCGGCTTCGCCCTGTTATCAGTGCCTGTATGATGAAACAGACGATGAGCGTTTGACCTGCTCAGAGTCGGGAGTCATCTCGCCTCTTGTGGGTATTATTGGGTCGGTACAGGCACTTGAGGCCGTTAAGCTTCTCACAGGTGTAGGGCGTTCACTCCAAGGACGCTTGTTGTTGCTCGATGGTCGTCGCATGGAGTGGCGAGAAATGAAACTGTCGAAAGATCCCGCCTGTCCTGTGTGCAGCTCACCTCAAACTACTCACACTGCTTAAGTCACACCACGCCTAGCAGTCTAACCAAATAAATGGCGACGCTAAGGGTAAGGACTGATCCTAGTGTTGTGGTTAAAATAATATTGGCAGACAGCTCGGCGTTTGATCCCATCGTTTTAGCCATCACAAAGCTTGCTGCAGCCGTTGGGCAGGCAAACAGCACCATCATTATCGTCAAGTCTTGGCCTCTAAAGCCCATTATCCATGCACCGCTTGTCAATACTAAGGGCAACAAAATGAGTTTAATGCTGGTGGCCCAAAAGGCTTGATAGGAGGTATCTTTTAAACTTTTCAGGTTCAAAGTGCCACCGATTGCCAGCAAGGCTAAGGGTAAGGTCAGGTTTGCAAAGTAACGACCCGTTGTCGAAACAACCTCGGGTAAGGGCACCGAAAAGTAGGACAAGGGTAGAGAAAATATCACAGCTAGAATTAAGGGGTTTTTCAAAATCTCAGTGAGCATTGAACTCAGTTTAACGGATTGGTTGCTGCGCAGCGGAACCGTTAGGCAGATAATCGCCAAGATATTGTATAAGGGAATCACCAAGGCTAGCAGTAAGGAGGCTTGCGCCAAGCCATTGTTTCCGAATAGGTTGAAACTAACAGCCAAGCCAATAATGCCAAAGTTACTGCGGAAGGCACCTTGAATAAATGCACCGATATCGGTTGGTTTTTTTATCCAATGATATGCCGCAAGCCAAATGAGTACATAGGTCACTAACGTGCCGATCAGCACATATCCGAGCTGACCTGGGTTGAAGACAGCATGAAAATCCGTCTGCGCCACTGACATGAAGACGAGAGCGGGCAGGGTGATCGTGAAGACCAGCTTTGAACTGATGTTGATGAATTCAACATTGATTAACCCCATGCGTCTTAACAGATAGCCTAAGAACACAATGAAAAAAATGGGGGCGACAATGTTGCTGTAAAGCCAAGGGTTGATAGATAAAGATCCAATGTCTAGATTCCTGTGATTCAGACCTATATGGAAGGCGTGTGGTTAGAAGTAGAGCGCCCGCTGTTTATTCTGAGCTATTATGACATATTCTTTATCTCGATTTTATGAACCTATGAGCAATAAGGGAAAAGCATCTTGTGTTTTTTCCGTTTTTCAGAAATGGCGTATACGAAGAGGTTGCTGGACTTTGCCAAAATCAGCCTCTTCGCAGCCGATCCCTTCTATGTTCGACAGCCGAATAGTATGGATGGAAAAGTGAAAAGCCAAATCAAGGTTGACCTTTCAACGTATTAATTGTTTAAATGCTCACTTTACAACAAGGAAGTAGTCGCTGCTTCATGGATGAACACCCTCTGTGCTGAGCCTAATCGCTTTGCGTCCTGTTTTTCCATAAGCATCAGTCCTGCTAAACAGTAGGTTACATTGATGTATTCACAAAAATCCCGCTTGCATGCAATCGACGCACCCTCAGGTGAAAATGTTTTTCTATGGCTCCGCGTCGAAGATGAAGGCCAAGAAGCTCTGCCAATTCCGTTTTTGTTTGCTCAGTGCTTGTTTGTCTTGCTTAAAAGTAGAAACCTCCTCCTGCTTAAAAAGTGCTTTAAAAAAAAGAGATTCTATATCAGCGAGGTCAAGTCATGACTCCCTTTCTTAGCCGTTGCTACGCCTCCCGCGGGGCTGAGCATGTAGAGCTGATTGCGGCTGCGCTTTGCGCAGATCGGCAGGATTATGAACTGCTGGTGATAGAGGCGCTGAGTGATAAGGGGTATCAGTTTTATTGGTCAGGCACTGTTTTGCCTGCAACCTCTTGGGTGAAGCAATACCCAGCAGAGGCTGCCTATGCTGTGGCTTTGGCGCGCTCGGTGAATGAGGGGCGGCAGCGAGTTGCGCTTGGAGCGATGACGCGTCAGCCTGGTTCAAGAGATGTGGCGGAAGACGATAAATGGCTTCAGATAGAAACGCTTGGTCCTTTTACACCTCTTGACGCGCAGTTTTCTGTCTATCCGAAGAAAACAGTCCCCAATATGCTACGTGAAACTCTGTTCGGTCAGCCTGACCCGACCAAAGCCGAGCGCGATGAATTCGGAGACCATACTCCACCGTTGGCCACCTATGCAGTTTTAGATGCGGCCAAAATGCCCTATTTGCTGACTAGTTTTCTGGAGGATTCAGGTCTTCGGTATCAGTCGCTTTTTCAGGGCAAAGCGCAAGAAGAGCTTGCCGAGCATGCGCCTTATTTGGTGGAACTCACGGAAGACAATCACTTTACCTGCCGTTTGTTCACGGGTCCTGACGGAATTGGCGGACTGTGGGAAAAAGAGTTGGGGATTTTTTTGCGTTGTAGGGCTGGGTTTGACGCGTTACGCAAGCACCTGCGCAAATTCATTCGTTTGCAAGATGCAGATGGGCGTTGGTTTTACTTCAGGTTTTGGGAACAGCGCTATGCGCATTGTTTTTTCAGTACCGCTTGTGCTGAAACACACTGGATGATGATGGTCACTCAGGAACACAGCCTCGCGGTCATCTGCCCTAAAGGCTCATCAATTATAATTGCTCACGCGCATAGATCTGTAGAACACACGAATATCATCGCATCAAAACCGACCGAGGAGTGGGTGGCCGGATTAGCTGAAGAGGAAAGCAATAGGGCTTTTCAAAATAAGTTGATCGATAAATTCATTTTTTCTAATTCAAAGTATGGTCATATTGAGCATGAGAAAGCTCAAGAGATTGTAAAAATCTTACTTGAGCAAGCACAAGGTTATGGGTTTGAAAGTGAGTATGCCCTTAGCACCTATGTAAGCGTTGCTCTAGAGTTGTCGCAATTCCCTGCAGAAAACGAATGTTACCGAAAACTCCTTGAATCAGCTAAACATCCGGATACCAAAGCCGAGTTAATGCTCAAATCAATTGTCTATGCAAAAGGTGATGCTGATGACTGAATTTTCCCGCGACCGTATTCCAGGTCAGGTGTGTACGCCGTGCCAACAATTCAACTTGTTTCGCTTCTCTATTGCCGACGGTATTGATTGTGACAGTGTGATCTCCTGTAGTGTTGGGGGTAAAATCACACCCAGTTTGCCAGAGAACTACACTTTGCGCTTTCCTAATAGCCTTGCTGAAACGAGCGGTCCTTTAGTTGTAACGGTTGATGGTAAAACACATCGAATATTTGAAGATGTTGGAGCTTTTGGTCGTCTAAAAGCACCGGAAGATCTCCGCTTTCATATGATACTTGAGCCAGCGCCCGCCGCTCCGGCGATCATTCGTCCAGAGGTACAGGCGCTAGAAGACCGTTTTTCTAATCAGACAAACCGTACCCGACAGACGGATCAAATTTTGAACACATATGAGCAGGAGATATCGTGTCGTGCAGATGGTCGCTATGACGAAAATGGCATGCCAATAGCAGGGGGTGATCCATATATCATTACACTTGAAATACCCGCGGGTGGTTTGGGGGATGGTGAACATGACGTCTCTGAGCTAACAGAGGAAGCCGCCGCTTGGCTACGCCACGCTATTTATCAAACCCTCAGCGATGAAGCCATCGGGGTGGTGACACGTGAAACAGGCGCCGCGGCCATCGGCTATCAACAGATGCTGCGCGAAGGCAACAATCGTCGTTTTTTGCAGGAAATGGCGGGTAGTAAATTGACGATAAAACGCTTAAAAAATGGAACGCGCGTACTTGCCTTTGAAGGCAACTGGCATAAAGCGATGTTATGGCACAGACCTCATCTACAATATGGAGCCGCGGGCATGAGTCGGTTGCAGGTGACCTCTATGACAGTT
>NZ_AONB01000017.1:0-97353 GCF_000585235.1 Nitrincola nitratireducens
CGCTTCGTGCTTGGCATGATCCTGGTCGTGGCCGTGATGCGCTTCGTGCTTGGCATGATCATGATCATGATCGTGGTCGTGGTCATCTGAATGATAAAGTGCGACAACCTGAGCGGACGTTCTTTCTAGAGGACGTGTTAAAAACTGCTCCATGTCAGGCCCTATCCAAAAAAACACGTCCGCTTGTGTCAACACTTGCATATCGGATGGCTTCAACGCATACGTATGAGGAGATGCATTTGAAGGCAGAAACTGAACGGGCTCAACAATTCCATCGGTAACCGCAGTTGCGATCAAATGTATTGGCTTGATACTTGATACAATCGACTGAGCGGATACGGATGCTGAAAAAAACAATGCGGCGGCTAAGGGTAAAATACGGACGCAAGGAAATAGTTTTGGCATGATAGTATTTGATCCCAATTAAACTTTTTTAAAGTTATACTATAACATTGTTAATCGGAACTTAGGTGACCATGTCTAAAAAAAATCCGACATTTATTTGCCATCATGATCATCAACACTGCATTGACGATGCGCTGACATCCGCAAAACGTATTTGTAAAGATCGACAGCAACGTCTCACACCCATCCGAGAGTTAGTCTTACGTATGATCTGGTCAAGCCACAAACCCCTTGGGGCTTACGATCTTTTACCGAGCTTGGCCAATGCTGGTTTTAACTCGGCACCGCCAACCGTCTACCGCGCATTGGAGTTTTTACAAGAACTGGGCCTCGTGCATCGTTTAGCATCATTGAATGCATTTGTTGGCTGTGCTCATCCTGAAAAGGCACACTCAGGCCATTTTTTTATCTGCAAACAATGCCAACAAGCCCATGAAATCACATCATCTGACGTAAACTTAGCGCTAGAAACGCACGCTCAACAACTCGGTTTTTCAATTGAACAAGAAACCGTTGAAATACTGGGAACCTGTCCAGAATGCCAGTTAGCCAATCAAAAGAGTGAAGAACACAATGCCAATCTATCCTGACTTGGTTAGGCTTGAACAGGTCAGCGTTCGTTTCGGACGCCAAGAAACACTTAAAAACATTTCCTTATCCTTGCATGATAACTGTATTACCACGCTCATTGGGCCTAACGGAGCAGGTAAAACCACTCTGGTTAGGGTCGTGCTCGGTCTTATCAAGCCTACCTCTGGAAATCTATGGTGTACTCCTGGATTGAAAGTCGCTACATGCCACAAAAGCTACAAATTGATAAAACCATGCCGCTGACCGTTAAACGTTTTTTAACCCTGGGGGCTCAAAACGCATCAGCAGCTGTCTTGGAAAAAACCCTGGATCAGGTGGGCGCACAACATCTCTTGATGCACTCATTCCATGATCTCTCCGGTGGTGAAACGCAACGAGTGATGCTGGCACGTGCATTGTTACGTGATCCCAAACTACTGGTCTTGGATGAGCCCGTTCAAGGAGTCGATGTGAATGGACAAACCGAGCTTTACGCGCTCATTACAGCCATCCGCGAACAACGCAAATGCGGTATTTTAATGATCTCTCACGATTTGCATTTGGTCATGTCATCGACGGATCACGTCATCTGCTTAAATCAGCACGTCTGCTGCTCAGGCCACCCTGCACGCGTTAGCAATGATCCTTCATTTATTGAGCTGTTTGGCCGCTCACAAGCGGATGCATTTGCGCTGTATAATCATCAACATGATCATTGTCACGATACGCACGGTGAAGTGATTATTGATCATCCCTCATTATCCGAAAAAGAGGTCACAACGCGTGCCTGATTTTTTATTACTGGCTCTATTCGGTGGGCTTGGTGTTGCCGCCATTACAGGTCCCTTAGGTGCGTTTGTTGTCTGGCGACGCATGGCCTATTTCGGTGACACCTTAGCGCACTCAGCGTTGATGGGCGTCGCGTTAGGGTTTTTGTTCAGTATTAACCTTAATTTAGCGGTTATGGTCTGCTGCGTATTGCTATCGATTCTACTTGTCGCGTTACAAAAGCAACACTGGGTTGCAACCGATACCTTACTGGGAATCATGGCGCACAGTGCTCTATCAATCGGTTTAGTCGCTGTATCCCTTCTCGACCATATTCGTATTGATTTGATGGAGTACTTATTTGGTGATTTATTGGCCATTGCTCCTACCGATCTGCTCTGGGTTTATGGTGGTGGGAGTGTGGTCCTTATACTCTTATGGCGGTTATGGAATCCATTATTAGCGATCACGATCAATGAAGAGCTGGCCAGAGTCGAAGGCATCCCCGTCACACGGGTGCGGCTTCTCTTAATGTTAATGATCGCCATCGTGATTGCAGTCGCAATGAAACTGGTGGGTATTTTATTAATCACCTCTTTATTGATCATTCCTGCCGCTGCGGCGCGTAAGTTATCCACAACGCCTGAACAAATGGCCTGTATTGCTTCCGTTTTAGGAATGCTATCGGTCACTGGCGGGATATGGGCTTCGTGGACATTTGATACGCCAGCAGGTCCTTCGGTTGTGGTCACATCCTTACTTGTCTTTTTAATCCTATACACCTTACCTGCTCGCCGTTCATCTTCATGAAAACCTCATACCCTTATTGGCCAGATAAAGTGCTAAACAAGCAAGTTTGGCAACTTGCCTGGCCAATAATGCTATCGAACATGACCGTTCCTTTACTGGGTCTAGCAGATACCGCAATACTTGGTCACCTACCAGACCCTCGCTATTTAGCGGCAATTGCCGTTGCTGGCGTTCTGTTTTCGACCTTGTTTTGGGCGTTCGGTTTTTTACGCATGGGTACTACGGGCTTGGTTGCACAGGCGGTGGGACGTGACGATGGTTCATCAAACCGTACTACACTGGCGCAATCGCTTATTTTAGCCTTGGCCATTGCAAGTACGATTCTGTTGCTACAAGCCCCATTAATCCAGCTTGCATTGACACTTGCCGCCGCCAGTCCCGATGTAACAGAGCAAGCGTGGGCCTATGCCAATATTCGGATTTGGGGAGCACCTGCTGTCTTGTGCAATTATGTTTTACTGGGCTGGTTTGTTGGCAATCAAAACACTCGCATTCCTCTGCTTTTGTTAACGCTGACCAACCTCATTAATATTTTATTAAACCTCCTCTTTGTCTTAGGCTTTTCAATGAGGGCAGAAGGTGTGGCATTCGGTACTGTGATTGCCGAATACATTAGCTTGCTGCTTGGCTTGTTTTTCTGCCGACGGCATCTACGTTTAATACCAGGTCATTTTATCCTTGCCAAACTTCGATATTTAGCGGAATACACACAACTACTTAAGATTAATCGTTATTTATTTATTCGGACGCTGAGTCTATTGCTGTGTTTTGCTTTTTTTACCGCTCAGGGTTCCCGACAAGGTGCCGATGTCCTCGCCGCGAATGCCGTCTTACTGACCTTTCTCATGCTCATTTCAAATGCATTAGATGGATTTGCGCATGCAACTGAAGCACTCTCTGGGCGTATTTTAGGTGAGCGAAATACCATCCGATTTTACCAACTGGTGACAGCCACCGCGTTATGGTCATTGGCAAGTGCAGTACTGCTGACACTGGCATTTGGCGTCTTCGGCATTCCAATTATTCATTTACTGACCAATATTGCGAGCGTACGTGAGCTTGCTAGCCTGTATCTGCCTTGGCTGATCATCTTACCACTGGTAGGGGTTTGGGGGTTTTTACTGGATGGGATTTTTATTGGTACATCTCAAGCCAAAGCCATGCAAAATACCATGCTGGTCTCTGTGTTCTTTGTATTTTTTCCCGTTTGGTGGCTAACCCAAAGCTATGGCAATCATGGCTTATGGTCAGCCCTAGTCTGCCTATTTATCGCGCGCGCTGACGGGACTTTGGGTCTACCGTCAATTATGTCGACACAACCGCTGGGGGTTTTAACGAAGGTGACTGGGTAGAAAGGCTCCAAAAAAGAGGGGCAAATCGGCCCCCCCCAATCATCACTCTCTGTCAAACAATCGTTAATGACGATTGTTCCCCTCATCAGCCGCCTTTTTCGGTTTCGTAAAAAACTTGATCGGCTGAGCTTTCACTTCCGGCTCTGACCTGATGCTCGCTGGCGTTTTTGTGTCGCCATTCACACGAGTATTCAGCTCAGAGGGTTCAGGACGCCCATCCAAACGAAGCGAATCGGCAAATCCACACTCAATGCACTCTCGATGCTCGCGTTCTTCATCGCGGTACATTCGAACACAATCCATTTTTCCACAGCGTGGACACACCGCACCTGCAATAAATCGCTTTATCTGACTCATGGCGTTACCTTGTAATCCCGTTATGGCGAAGAAGGGCATCGACACTCGGTTCCCGACCTCTAAACGCGACAAATAGATTCATCGGTTCATCAGAGCCGCCTTTTTCCAATACCTGTGTTCTAAAATCAGCCCCCGCTTGACTGTTAAAAATCCCTTCTTCTTCAAAGCGAGAAAAGGCGTCAGCGATAAAACTTCAGCCCACTTATAACTGTAATAGCCTGCAGCATAACCGCCGGAAAAGATGTGGCCAAAACTGTGTTGAAAGCGATTTTCAGCAGGGGGCAGCAAGACAGACACCTGTGATCTAACCTCATCCAAGAGAGTTTGTACCTCTGTAACACCTGGCTGATATTCGGAATGAAGACGGAAATCAAATAATGAGAACTCTAATTGACGCACCATCATCATACCCGCTTGAAAATGCTTAGCCGCTAGCATCTTGTCGAGCAACTCTTGCGGCAAGGCATCTCCCGTTTCGTAATGCCCTGACATCAAGGCTAGCCCTTCAGGCTCCCAACACCAATTCTCCATAAATTGGCTGGGTAGCTCGACAGCATCCCACGCCACACCATGAATACCACTGATATCGGAGTATTCCATTTTTGTCAGCATATGATGCAATCCATGACCAAACTCATGGAAGAGGGTGGTCACTTCATCATGGGTCAAGAGGGCAGGTTTATCGCCAACAGGCGGCGTAAAATTACAGACAAGATAAGCCACTGGCAGCTGTATCGAGCCCTCTAAACGACGACGGCGCCCCCGACAATCGCCCATCCAAGCGCCTCCCCGTTTATTCGCGCGCGCAAAGGGATCTAGATAACAGTAAGCAATGACCTCACCCTGACGTGACACTTCAAAAAAGCGAACGTCCTTATGCCAAACCTCTGAATTGGGTTGTTCGGTTAATGTCACGCCAAACAAACGCTGCACTATCTCAAACAGTCCAGACAAAACCTTTGGTAAAGGGAAGTAGGGTTTCAGCATTTGCTGAGACACTTGGTAGCGCTGCTGCTTCAGCTTTTCAGCATAAAAACTGATATCCCATGGCATGAGTTCCATGCGACCATCAAGCGTCTGTGCAAAGGCTTTTAACTCGGCTAAGTCTTGCTCCGCCACAGGTTTGCTGCGAGTGGCGAGGTCTTCTAAAAACTGAATAACTTGCGCGGGCGAATCCGCCATTTTAGTGGCTAAGGAGTAATCGGCATACGAGGCAAAGCCTAATAACGAGGCAAGCTCATGACGAAGCGTCAGAATCTCATTAATAATCTCGGTATTATCCCACTGACCAGCGGTAGGCCCTTGATCTGAGGCACGGGTCGAGTACGCGCGATATAGGGTTTCACGCAGCTTTGCATCCTCGGCATAGGTCATCACCGCGTAGTACGCAGGGAAGTCCAAGGTAATCACATAACCTTGTAAATCTCGACTGCTCGCTGCCGATTTTGCCGCCGCTATCGCATCTTCGGGTAAGCCCGCTAAGGACGCTATGTCATCGGTGGCATAATACCAGCCTTGTGTTGCATCCAGCACATTCTCAGAGAACTTGTTGGTCAGCTCAGACAGGCGCTTTTGAATCTCAGCGTAACGCGCCTTGTCATCTCCCTCTAATGCAATGCCGGACAACTTAAAGTCTCTAAGCGCATTATCAATAACACGTTTTTGAATGGCATTGAGTGTTCGATACTCCTCACTCTCGGCTAAGCGTGCGTAGCATCGAACAATGCCTTGTTTTGCCCCATTTCCGTCCAGTATTCAGAAAGCTTAGGTAAGCAGCGATTGTAGACTTCTCTTAATTCGTCAGAATTCATCACGCTGTTTAAATGCGATGCAACCGACCAAGCATTCGATAAACGATCCCCGGCTTCATCCAACGTCATCACCAACGATTGCCAATCATGTGCATCTGTCTTCGCCGTAATGTCTTCGATCAACAACCTGTTCTCGGCCAACAAATGATCAAGCGCTGGCTCAATGTGTGACGCTTGAATACTAGAGAAAGGCGGCAACTGATGCTGCTCTAATAACGGATTACTCATAACTCTGGATGCTCCAATTCGATGATCGCAAGAAGTGCGCATACACGATTTACTATACAATGAGGCAGGTTTTCTCGCTTTTCAACTCATTAAGGATTTTTATTATGTCTATACGTAGCTATCAGGGTATTATGCCCAAGATTGGAAAAAAAGTTTTTATTGACGCAACCGCCGTAATCATTGGTGACGTATCGATTAGCGATGATTCATCCATTTGGCCATTAGTGGTGATTCGCGGCGATATGCATCATATAAAGATTGGCGCAAAAACCAGTATTCAAGATGGGTCTGTATTGCATATCACACATGCGGGACCTTTTAATCCCGACGGTTATCCATTAATTATCGGGGATGAAGTGACCGTGGGGCATCAAGCCATGTTGCATGGCTGCACCCTTGGCAATCGTATCTTGGTTGGTATGGGCAGCATGGTCATGGACGGCGCGGTTGTAGAGGATGAGGTGGTGATTGGAGCGGGCAGTCTGGTGCCGCCTGGCAAACGACTCGAGTCCGGTTTTTTATACGTGGGTCGTCCGGTGAAGCAAATCCGAGCACTGAGCGATCAAGAAAAGGCCTTTTTTTCCTACAGTGCCCAGAATTACTCGCGTCTAAAAGATACCTATCTAGACGAACAGGAGCCTCGTTGATCAGGTGCTGGTTGAAACACTAAACACCATGCAATCGGTAAGAAAGGCGACGCAAACACCGCCGTCAGCTCCATCCCTGAGGATGAAAACACACTGGCGGCAGACTACTCAGAAACGCGCTTGGATATTAAACGCTCCCTCTTGAGCTTCTGGTAACCAGCGCAGCAAGGTTTGAGCTAAGTCATTTGCATTTAAAGGTTTTGTTAAATAATCACTCATTCCAGCAGCTAAACACTGTTCTTTATCCTCAAGAAAAGCTCCCGCTGTTAAGGCGATAATCGGTACCGGATTGAATCCCATCTCAGCTTCCCAAGACCGGATCCCCTGAGTCGCACCAAGACCATCTAATACAGGCATCTGAACATCCATTAATACTGCATTAAAAGGTTGCGTTGCCGTCATAACTTTTTCAATCGCGATTTGCCCGTTATCCGCCACACTAATATCAAGTCCTAGCTTTTTAAGCAGTATAGTCGCAACCATTTGATTCGTTTTATTATCTTCAACGAGTAAAATTCGACCTTCCAACCGAATACCCGCAGGATTGATCCCTTTATGGCTCATGTTAGTCTTTAATGGTGCTTGCTCAGCTTGATCAGTTAGAAGCGTTTCTTCAAAAACTTCCAGTTTTACCCTAAACCAGAAACGAGATCCTTTATTTTCTTCACTTTGGATACCGACTTCTCCATCCATCAGTTGAGCCAAACTTTTTACAATCGATAACCCAAGACCCGTACCACCAAACTGACGCGTACTAGAGTCATCCACTTGACTAAAAGGCCGAAACAATAAATTTTGTTTTTCCTCAGGAATCCCCATACCCGTATCGGCCACTGAAAACTCAACGACCGCCCAATTGTTTTCTCGACTGATTTCAGTCGCTTCAATCATCACATCACCGCTAAGCGTAAATTTTATGGCGTTATTCGTTAAATTAGACAACATTTGCTGCAAACGATTTGCATCGCCTTGATAGCGACGATCAACGGGACCTTTCCAAGCCGTAGACATGTTGAGACCTTTTGCATTGGCGTTACTAATAAATAACGCATAGATGCTTTGCAGTAAGTCTTCTGGTGCTAATACGTTTTTATGGAGTGTTTGATTACCTGACTCTACTTTCGAAAGATCAAGAATATCATTTAACAACACAAGCAGTGACTGCCCCGAGTGCAAGATGGTTCGGGCATAGTGATTCACTTCCTCATTTGTTGCTGGTTTATCTAACAAGAGTTGCGCCATTCCCAAAACTCCATTCATTGGTGTTCTAAGCTCATGACTCATGGTTGCTAAAAAACGACTTTTCGCTTGATTTGCCGCTTCAGCAGCTTCCAAGGCATGACTTAATTCTGCCGTACGTTGCTCCACTATTTCTTCTAAATGTTCGCGATTTCGAGCCAACTCATTGGATCTATTTTCTACAAGTACCATCATTCGATCAAAGGCAGCTGCCGTTTTAGCGACCTCATCCTCACCAACGACAGCCACTCGTTTGGTATAGTCACCGCTTTGTTCTACCTGAATAATCGTGTTGAATAAACTTGTCAGTGGGTTGGTGATGGAATAGACCAGACGTGCGAGAAAGAAGCTAACAAAAATCAATACCAAGGTGATAACTACCGCCAATACAATCTTTACCTGAGCAATAATATCTCTTGCATCTGTTAATGTTTGGTTCATTAGATAGCGCTGCCACTCTTTTTGATCAGCAATATACTCAAGCATACGATTGCGAGCAGGCACAATTTCACGTGTTAAAAGTGCATAGGCATCGGCAGTTTGTCCCGCTTTCGCCAACTCAACGATTTGTTGAGAAAGCTGCCAAAACACCGTATCAGCTTCACGAATGCTAGAGATGATATCTCTTCCTACATCCGTTGATAAATTCGCTTCCGTTTCATTAATCAAGCTGATTAAAGTCTGACGATCGTCGGCCACACGAACCAGAGTCGCCGACAGTTCTTGCTCATCATCAACAGAAAGTATGGCATGACGAGCTTCTAGTGAAATTTTAACTAATAGCAACTCAGCCCGTGTCATCCTGTCTACTTGGGGTTCAAACATTTCGATAATTTGCTCAGCATGTGATTGGACTTTATTAAGTGCAAGCCAACTTAACGCAGCTACACCGATCAAGAAAAAACCCAATAATGCAAAACCGAGGAGAAGTCTGAAGCGAATGGACAAGTTTGCAAAATATTTTTTCATAAGACGCCCAATGACGAAAATGACATTAAGTCAAATGCTTGAGCTGAAAGCGTATTAACGGGTTCAAAGAAGGCAATACGATGTCAGCTTTTCAAATCATCTTAGCACCAAAACCTCAAAGACACGTATCATTCACTGCAACCTTAATTGAACTCGATTAACCTGTTCTTGACGTTGTCAAAAACCACGATGAACCAACACGCTTTCTAGTCTGACACGGGTTAAAACATCAAACGCCATGCAATTGGTAAGAAAAGCGCCGTGAACACCGCCGTCAGTCCCATCCCTAAGGATGAAAACGCGCCAGCGGTCGGGCTTAACTCGAAGGCTCTAACCGTCCCGATGGCATGGCCATTAATGCCCAACGCAAAGCCGATTACACGGTGATCCTGAATATTCAGAATTTTAACCAAAACGGACACCCAAAAGGTTGCCATCACCCCTGTAATCAACAGTCCACCCATTAGAACCGGGATTGAGCCACCCAGTTGCTCCGTAATACTAATGGCAATCGGTGCGGTCACGGATTTAGGAGCAAGGGAGGCCATGACTTCGGGGGTCGCACCCGCCAGCCATGCCAGCAGCACAGAATACACAGCCGCCAATATCGCAGCCGGGGGGAGGGTGAAGAGTATAGGCTTCCACAGGGCACGAATATGATGCATTTGCTGATACAAGGGTATCCCAAGTGCAACGGTCGCTGGCCCCAAGAGCAACACCAACCAAGCAGCGCCTTGCTGATAGACTTCATAGTTAACGGATAACAAGACAAGCGTTAACACGACGATCAGCGCCGCAATTAAAATGCCCGGACACCAACTGGGTCGCCCCATCCATTGAAACACTTGGTTACCTGCAAAAAAGGCCAACAAGGTCAGCGCGATAGCCGCTATCGGCGTTTCGAACAGATGATTGGGTAAAGCGAGTAGGCTGTCTAACATGACCTATCCTCATCCTTTGCAGGCTCTTTGGGGGTAAAGCGCGACATCAGAATCAAGGTCGTGAGCACACTCAGAAACGTGCCGACCACTAGAGCCGCAACAAACGCCAACCATTGATCAGCGTAACGCCCCGCCACAAAGAACACACCCACAACCCCTGGCATAATGAGCATGGCCAACACAGCAATCAGAGGCTGACTGGCAAGCGCAACATCCTCTTGCATGCGCCCACGCAACATGAACCAAAGCGTAATCAGCAACATACCCGCGACCCCTGCTGAAATTGGAAGATTCAGCAGGGTCACCAGCGCATCGCCCGACAACAAAAACAATAATAGAATCAAAAACCCTTTAATGACGTGCACGTGTCAATCTCATGCTTTTGCCTTGGCCACTTCTCTTAAGCGTTTAACCACTTCGGCGTTAATGCTGCGTTGGGAAAAACTACCATCTGCTTTGAGTTGGCCGGCTTTACGCCCCATGAGCAGCTCTAAGCACTCATCCACATTGCTAACGGCGTAAATAGCAAAGTCTCCGTCAGCAACCGCTTTGACGACCTCTTTTTTTAACATTAAGTTACGCACATTTGCTTTCGGAATAATGACAGACTGAGTGCCCGTCAGGCCACGCATTTGGCAAAGTTTAAAGAAGCCCTCAATTTTTTCATTCACGCCCCCTATGGCCTGCACCTCACCATATTGGTTTATTGAACCCGTTGTTGCAAAAGACTGTCGGATCGGAATGTCCGTGAGCGCGGAAATTAAGGTGCAAATTTCGGCCAGCGATGCACTGTCACCATCGATATAACCGTAGGATTGTTCCATAGCGATACTCGCCGACAGGCTAATCGGGAACTGCCGTGCGTATTTATGCCCTAAGTACCCAGATAGAATCAGAACGCCTTTCGAATGAATCGGCTGTCCTAACGTGACCTCGCGCTCAATATCGACAATACCCTTACTGCCAGGATGCACCGTCACGGTAATTCTAGCAGGTGTACCAAACGCGACATCCCCGACTTGCAGAACGGTCAGGCCATTCGCGCACCCCACACTTTCACCATCGGTATCTATCAAAACTGTACGATTTAAAATCCCTTCAAGGATTTTTTCCGAAAGTCGACCCGTGCGCTTTTCTTTTGCTTGGAGCGCGGCTTCAACATGTGGGGCATTAATGAGTTCGTCCCCTTTTTGCTTGCGTCGGAAATCGGCTTCACATAACAAGTCCACCAACTCACCTATGTGTGCTGATAGCATCTCCTGGTCTTCGGCTAGGCGAGAACTGTGCTCAACCAAGCGCGCAACGGCTTCACGCTTGAGCGGAGCTAAACCTTCCTCTGTTGCAAGCGTCTTCATTAAACGTGCGTAATTACGAATACTGGAAGGGGTACGGCGCACATCTTCATCAAAATCCACCACCACGCGAAACATCTTCTCAAAATCGTGGTCAAGTTCTTGCAGCAAGTAATAGGTGTCACGTCCGCCCACCAGCACCACCTTCACATTCAACTTGATGGGCTGTGGGTTCAGCGTAATGGTACTGACGCCTGTGTATTCGTTGATCGGATTTTCAATGCGTATTTCATGTGATTTAAGCGCACGCTTCAACGCACTGTATACAAACGGCTGCTCGATCAACTTTTCGGCTTCTAAAAGCAGATACCCGCCATTTGCACGATGCAAGGCACCGGGACGAATGAGTTGATAATTGGTCACCAGTGCGCCCATTTCACTGTTGTACTCAACACGTCCAAACAAGTTCTCGTAACTTGGGTGTGCTTCATACACAACCGGAGCACCTTTGGTTTTATGGTTATCCACCATTAAGTTGATGCCATAGTTTTCCTGAAAGAAGTTAATACGCATTTGGTCGGTGCGGGTTTCCAGTGTTCCCCCTTCACCGGCAATATCAGACGCATTTTTAATCAAATCGCGTTCAATGTGCGTCAAGTAATTCACAACATTCGCTTGATGCACATAGCGCTCTTTAAGGCCCGCAAATAGAGGGGCTAAGGAGCGTTGCGCCGTTTCTCGGTCCAGCGCTTTGATCTGACCTGCCGCCTCACGCCGCCATTTCGGCAGTTCGGTTAAGGCTTCATTGAGCTCTTCTTCGAGGAAATCGATGTTTCGCTGAAAGGCTTCACGTTCATCTTCTGGCAATTGTGAAAATCCAGCCTCATCCATCGCTTGGCCTTCCGAGACGGGTGTAAAGCCGATGCTGCCCGCATCTCGATACACAGCAATACTAAACTCACGTGCTTTGCGCTCAACCGAATCCACCGCTTGGTCATAACGTCGCGTAAAATCACGCTCAATTCGACTCTTACTGCGTTGGTAACCTGGGCTTTCAAATGCGGCGGGCAAGTCCGTTAAAATACTTTCGAGAAGCGTATCAACATCTTTACGCAACTGCGCCGCCTTTCCTGCGGGCAACTCTAATATAACAGGGTAACGGGAATCAGATAAATTATTGAGGTAGCACCAGTCACTCGGCTTGGAGTTTTCTTTTTTGGCGTAATTCTTAAGATTTTCAATCGCAAACGAAAAACGACCCGTATGAGGGTTGCCCATCACAAATAGATTATAACCGGGCCGACGCATGCTAACGCCAAACTCCATCGCCTCAATGGCACGCTCCTGACCAAAAAAACCACTAAAATTCTCAAGGGTTTCAGTGGTTCGGAAAGGAAGGTCTTGGTGATCGCAGACCTTGTACAACTGATCGACGCTTAATGCTTGCATTGTCTCTGACATTATCAATATCCAGTACTCAACCTTGTTTAGCAAGGTTATAGCTTGTATTAAGCGTTTGATTCAAGCCCTGTTTATTATTGATGACTTAAACTTTGTCGCAATAGCTCAATAACCGGAGCCGTATCAGGTTTAACGCCGCGCCAAATTGAGAAGGACTCTGCCGCTTGTTCAACCAACATGCCAAGCCCATCAAACACACGCTCAGCACCTTGTGAGCGTGCCCAGCGACAGAAGGCCGTTTGCGTGTTGGAATACATCATGTCATAACAGAGTGTGTGAGCACTCACTACACCTTCTGGAACAGGCGGTACATCACCTTGGATACTGGCAGAGGTTCCATTAATGACAATGTCTACGCGAGGGCTTGGAGATAACGCCGCAAACTCACATGCGTCAACGCTGACACCAGGCTGGGCCAGCTCACTGAAGATGTCAGCCAACTGTTTTGCTTTGGCAAAGGTTCGGTTCGCGATCACGATGGATGCACAACCGCTGTCCAACAAAGGTTTGATCACACCTCTAACAGCTCCACCCGCACCCAACACGACTAGGTGACGTCCTTTTAACGTTGCACCACAGTTATTTAATAAATCGTTTACCAAGCCTACGCCATCGGTATTGTCGGCATGCAGAAGGTTGTCCTGCATCCAAAGGGTATTGGCGGCACCGGCCAATTGCGCTGCCTCACTTAAGCGCTCAGCCATTTTCCAAGCCATTTCTTTGAACGGCAGTGTTACGTTCGTGCCTTTTCCACCTTGTGCAAAAAAGTGCTGAATGTCCTGTTCAAACCTATCCACATCCGACAGATGAGCCGAATACTCCAAACGTTGCTGCAACTGCTCAGCAAACAAGCGATGGATGGTCGGTGATTTACTATGGGAAATAGGGTTACCAAAGACGGCGTACTGATCAATCATTCTCTGTTTCCTCTGCCCAGTTTCGTGGCACTAAATACCGCTCATACAGGTTCGCCTCGGCGGTATCGTGCGCGGGTTTCCAGTCATAGCTCCAGCGGACCTCAGGTGGCAATGACATCAGGATCGATTCTGTTCGGCCACCGGACTGCAAACCAAACAGTGTGCCCCGATCATACACCAGATTAAATTCGACATAGCGCCCACGACGATGCAGTTGAAAGTCTCGTTCAACGTCGGAGTAGGGAAGGTGATGACGTTTTTTGACGATTGGCACATAGGCCTCAAGGTACGCATCACCGATGGCAGACATTAAAGCAAAACTGGTCTCAAAATCTGGCTCATTCAAGTCATCAAAAAAGAGTCCGCCGACACCGCGAGGCTCCCCTCTGTGTCGAAGGTAGAAATACTCATCGCACCAAGTCTTAAATTTTGGATAAATATCCGTACCAAAAGGATCGCACGCGGCTTTCGCCGTTTTATGCCAATGAATGCAGTCTTCATCAAAGCCATAATAAGGCGTGAGATCAAATCCGCCGCCAAACCACCAAACAGGCGCTTCACCGTCTTTCTCCGCAATAAAAAAGCGGACATTGGCATGTGAGGTGGGTACAAATGGGTTACGTGGATGAATGACTAAAGAAACACCCATCGCTTGAAAATTCCGTCCCGCCAACTCGGGCCGATGCGCTGTTGCTGAGGCGGGCAGCTTGTCACCAAACACATGAGAAAAATTCACGCCGCCTTTTTCAATAATCTGCCCATTTGCCAGTACGCGTGTCCGTCCACCACCACCCGCTTCACGATCCCATTGGTCCTCAACGAATTTAACGCCATCTAATATCTCGAGCTCTCGACAAATACGATCCTGAAGCGATAACAGATAGTCTTTTACACATGCGATATCGGGCTGAGACACAAACATCCTCCGTAGTAAGTATTCACTTACATTCTAATAACTTTAAAATCTAGAATTGAACGTATGGTACTTGGCTTGTCTGCTCCGCCCGTTGCACCATTCAATATATAATCGACATTAGAGCCGAAGTAAGTCATTACTTTCATCTTATTTCTTGCTGGAAGAGCCGTTGACCGATTTGCAGAGGTTGAGACAACAGGCCCTCCCCAACGCTCACAAAGAGACCTCACAAGTGAGTGATTGCTCACTCTCACAGCAACGGATGTATGTTGTCCTTTAATCCAGCGTGGAATACAATTTTTTGGATCAGGCAACAACCATGTATTCGGGCCAGGCCAGGTTGCATCCAATTCAGCACGCTGTGCCGATGATAGCCCATCCAACAAGGGTTGAATTTGCTCAATAGACGATGCAACCAGAATCAATCCTTTATGTTCAGGTCGGTGTTTAATCGCCAAGAGGCGCTGTACAGCGGCCTCATTGTAAGGGTCACACCCTAACCCCCAAACAGCTTCCGTCGGGTAGGCGATAATCCCCCCTTGATGCATCACTTCACAGGCTTTTTGAATCTGCCAAGGCTTCATAATGACTCACCCTAATGCAATTAAAAACTGAATTCAGGAGCGGGTGCATCGGGCAATAACTGCGCGACCTGATCAACTTTGCGTTTTAAGTCATCAATACTATCGGCAACGAGATTGATGTGTCCGAGTTTGCGACCCGCGCGCTCACTTTTACCATAGAGATGCAGATGGCTATCCTCTATTTTGAGGATATCGTCGTAGTTACCATTTTTACCGATGATGTTAATCATACAGGTCAGCGCTTTTGCATGTGTCGAGCCCAAAGGTAAACCTTGAACTGCGCGCAAATGGTTTTCAAACTGGCTGGTCATCGATCCATTTTGAGTCCAGTGGCCAGAATTATGGACACGCGGTGCCATTTCGTTGGCGAGCAAGCGACCGTCCGCCTGTTGGAACAGCTCCAGAGTTAAAACACCCACATATTCCAGCTCATCGAGCAATGCATGAATGTAGCCTCGGCCTGCGCTTGAGCCTCTTGACTGAAATTGGGAACTGGCGCCAAGGAATAGCGTAAAATACCTTCAACATGATGATTTTCAGCAACAGGATAAAACACAACATCACCGGTCTGACCTCGTACGGCAATAATTGATACTTCCCGAACAAAATCGACAAAGGCTTCAACAATTAAACGAGGGTGGCCAATACGCTGCCAAGCTGCAGTAGCCTCGCCAGGCCCCCTCAAGACCGCTTGTCCCTTGCCGTCATATCCCTCTGTGATTGACTTGGCAACAACTGCCTGCGCACCTGCGGCCATCAACTCTTGGCAGGCTTGCGCCAGCTCATCGGCTGAGTTAACCAGACGATAGTCAGCGACGGGAATACGCAATTGATCAAAGAGAGCCTTCTCGGCTTCTCTATTTTGGCAAACCTGCAAGGCCTTAACACTGGGAAACAAAGGCTTTTGCTCGGCAATGACTTTTACCAATGGTAAGGGCAGATGTTCAAACTCGTAGGTGACACAATCCACCTGTGCCAAAAAATCGGCTAGGGCGCTGTCAGCTTCACTATGGGTAAACAAACATCCTATATCAGCACTTGCATTTGCACTGGTATCCAAAAAGGAAAAACGACTCCCTAACGGATAACCTGCTAGCGCCAACATTTGGCCCAATTGACCTGCACCAAGAATACCGATTTTCATGTAAAACTCTCTCTTTACCGCTTAACCACGAGGGTCGGGATTGTCTATAACCGTTTGTGTTTGCTGTTGACGAAATGCAACGAGTGCTGCTTTAACTGCGGGATCGTGTAATGCCACAATTTGAGCAGCCATAATGCCTGCATTGGTCGCACCTGCTTTTCCAATCGCTAAAGTGCCGACAGGAATCCCGCCGGGCATTTGAACGATGGATAATAATGAATCCATGCCACTTAGGGCCTTCGATTCAACAGGCACACCTAAAACGGGCAAGGCCGTTTGTGATGCCACCATGCCGGGTAAATGCGCTGCACCACCGGCACCAGCAATAATCACTTGCAGACCGCGAGCATCAGCAGACTTAGCATATTCAAATAGTAAATCGGGTGTTCTGTGAGCAGACACAACTCGTGTTTCATACGCAACACCTAACTGGTCCAACATCGCAACGGCATGCTCCATTGTTGGCCAATCAGACTTGGATCCCATTATTACGCCCACTTTTGGTTGCATTGTTTTCGTCCTGTTAATAAGTTCTCAATCTGTAAAACAAGCCAAGCAGGATACCGCTAAATGCCGTTTGGGAAAAGTCAAACCTAGGTAATTCCTGCCGAATCCGTTTGAATCAAGTAGACGCCATCCTGTGTCACAAGACCCGCTAAAACCAACTCCATTATGACATTTTGCAGAGCCGAATACTGCATATTCGTTTTCTGCACCAAATCGTCAAACGTCATTTGATCGTAGGACAGTGTGTGAAGGACTTGTGCCCATTCGGGTTTGATGGAGATAGATACTCTAGGCTTTTCAGTGCTCTGGCTTTCACTTAAATAGCCCAACAATGCCCCCAAATGCTCAGTGATATGCTGTGTGGAATCCACCAAAGTGGCCCCTTGGCGGATTAACTCATGGCAACCTTTACTCATCGGATTGCTGATAGGTCCAGGAAGGGCGAATACCTCACGACCTTGCTCCATGGCCAAGCGTGCCGTAATCAGAGATCCACTGCGCGTTGCCGCTTCCACAACGAGTGTTCCAACGCTTAACCCACTAATAATTCGATTACGGCGAGGAAAGTGGGCACTCAATGGGGCAGATCCCGGCATCAACTCGGAGACTAAACACCCGCCGTTGTCTAGAATCTCACTCGCGAGGTTCGCATTGCTTTTAGGATACATTAACTCAGGACTCGTCCCCATCACCGCTAATGTAATGCCACCTGAGGACAAACACCCTTTATGTGCTTGAGTATCAATGCCCAAGGCTAAGCCACTGGTTATCGCAAAACCTGACTTCGCCAGTTCAGCGGCAAAATGATAGGCAAGACGTGCACCAGACTGACTTGGTTTGCGGCTACCAACCACCGCTAGCTGGGGTAAATACAGTGACGGTTTACGTCCTTTAAACCAGAGTACAGGGGGAGGATCAGGAAGGTTTTTGAGCAGAGGAGGATAATCTTCAGCACCAAGACAGACACATTCAATCTGATGTTGGTCCGCTTGGTCCTGTATGTGTTGCGCTTGATCTAACCAAAAACTTGCCGGCTTCTGGCGCAAGGCCATGGCCGTATCTGGACGTAATCGAATACCCTCCGGTAGATTTCCGTCTAAAAGATCACGTAAATTGACATCGAATTCTACAAGTCGCGAAAGCGTACCGGGGCCAAGCCCAGGTACGAGGAGTAACGCGATCCATTCCCTTGGATCTATCTTCATAATTCCCTCTGAGGGTTAAGTGTTTAAGGACGCGTTATTTCATCACCAATCGATATCGCATTCGTTGCGCGCATCACCAAGCCATAGCTTACTTTGTCGTATACTTTAAAAATCATCATAATACCGGCGCGCTCAGACGGTAACTGAATCACTTCATTGGTCACTGGGTCATTGAGCACTTCACCCTTACGGCGAATACTAAAGACATGGCCTGACTCTAAACCATCACGCTCACCTAAGTTCACAACAACAGCATCAAACTGGCCAATATACCCCACTCCTTGAAGCACATCGATGATCAAACCATCTGTATCAAAAGGTGCTGGTTTAGGGTAAAACACAGATTGAACGCGGGTGGTCTCGGATGGAAGCAAACGGTAACCCGCGCGAACCTCTTCAGTCGTGCCTAATAAGCGCAGCGTGGTAATGTCATTCTCAGTTCCGGTGATCCGTGCATCTGCAACCTTGAACAGTTCGTAACCTAAAAACTCACCCGTAACTGGATCGATATACTCCGTGGATGGGCGATATAGAATCTGCTGCGCATCCTCACTCAACAGCTCACCGCGAATATAGACACGATCCCCTGCACCCGAAACCAAGCGACGATTGTCACCCGCTACAACATAGGGTGCGTTCGATAAAACATCATCATCTGCCACACGGTTATCATTAAGGAAGCTGACAATATCCTTTAAAGGAATGGCTGGCACCGCCTGATCTAAGGCCGTTTCACGAATTTGGGGGGAGAGTTTACGCACGCCGGGGGTGAGTCCTAACCTTGGACGACCATCAACCCACGTCAGATACACGGTATCACCTGGATAGATTAAGTGCGGATTTTGTATTTGAGGATTCACCCCCCAAATTTCAGGCCACTGCCAAGGTTGGTCCAAAAATCGACCCGATATTCCCCATAGTGTGTCGCCTCTCACTACGGTGTATTCGGTTGGGTGTCCCTCTCTCAGCTGAAGTGGTGCTTCGTTGCGTTGAGCCTGTGCATTACCGGTTAGAATACAGGCAGCTGCCAGTAATCCTATTAGCAGTTGTTTCATTTGCAGTTCCCTATGATGAGACACCTTCGAACACCTTTTCTATCTGTGACGCAGGCATCATAACAATGCATTCAATTGAGTATTCAGTATAATATGACTTATACGCATTGGCGTCACCTATCTGACGACATTATATAGACACTTTATGAAAGTTTGAGACCTATGGCTATCTTAACAATTCTTGAATTTCCTGACCCTCGGCTCCGGACAATTGCAACCCCTGTCGAGCAGGTTGACGATTCCGTTCGTCAGATTATAGACGATATGTTCGAAACCATGTACGACGCTCCCGGTATCGGCTTAGCGGCGTCACAAGTCAACATCCATAAACAGATTGTAGTGATTGATATTTCGGAAGACAAATCTGAACCCTTGGTGCTCATTAATCCGAGTTTTAAGGTGGTTGACCCCGAGCTTGAAGAGATGCAAGAGGGTTGCTTGTCCGTGCCTGGCTTTTATGAAACGGTCAAACGCCCAAATAAAATTGAAGTCACGTCATTGGATCGCGAGGGTAACCCACAAAACTTCATTGCTGAAGATCTGTTGGCGGTTTGTATTCAGCACGAGCTAGACCACTTGAATGGAAAACTGTTTGTTGATTATTTATCGACCCTGAAGCGCAATCGAATTCGCTCCAAGCTTGAAAAAAAACATAAGTTAGAACAAATGGATAATGCCTGAATGACAGCTCCCTTGCGTATTATTTTTGCAGGCACGCCGGAGTTTGCCGCCACGAGCCTCGCCAGCTTGCTCAAGACCTCGCATGACATTGTTGCAGTCTATACTCAACCGGATCGTCCTGCAGGCCGAGGTCGAAAGTTAACCGCAAGCCCTGTTAAACAATTGGCACTTGAGCATAACCTGCCAGTGATTCAGCCTCTTTCTTTAAAAACCGAAAGTGCTCAAGCTGAGTTGGCGGACTTTAATGCCGATCTGATGATTGTCGTAGCCTACGGTCTTATTCTTCCCAAAATCGTGTTAGATACCCCTCGGTTTGGTTGCATCAATGTGCATGCATCCCTACTGCCCAGATGGCGTGGCGCCGCACCTATTCACCGAGCCTTATTGGCTGGGGATCAGGAAACCGGCATTACCATCATGCAGATGGATGTCGGCCTGGATACTGGCAACATGCTGTGCAAATCAACAACGCCCATCTATGACACAGACACCAGTCAGTCGTTACATGACCGTTTAGCGGCGCTCGGTGCGGAGACCTTACTCCAGTCATTAGATCAGCTGGCCGAAGCTCTTGGATAGGCGAAGTTCAAGATGAAGCGCTCGCCTGTTACGCCGAAAAACTGCAAAAAGAAGAGGGGCGTTTAGACTGGACACAATCGGCTGTGCACTTGGCGCGTCACGTTCGTGGTCTAAATCCTTGGCCCGTGGCCTGGTGTCAGCTCAACGACCAGATCCTTCGTGTATGGGATGCTCAGGCGATTGATACCAATACACCCCATGCTGAACCGGGCACGCTAGTGGCAATAACGAAAGAGCAGTTAATCATTGCAGTAGGTGAGGGCGCGCTTGCGCTTAACACCATCCAACTACCCGGACACAAAGCGCAACCCGTATCCGCTTTATTAAACGGTAAACATCCTTTCTTACTTCAGCAGAGATTTTATTAATTTGAAGAATGTTCGTGAAGCCGCGGCAATTGTCATCAGTCACCTCATTCAGCAGCAGGGGTCACTATCGACCCTTCTCTCTGATCAGTTTGAGACGATTCCTGAAAGAGACAAAGCGCTGCTGCAACAACTTTGCTATGGAACGGCTCGCGATTACTATCGACTCTATGCCTTGGCAGGCCAGTTCTTAAAGCAACCCTGTGACCAAACAGATACGGATGTTCTTGCATTGGTTTTACTGGGCTTGTATCAGCTGCGTGACATGCGTATTCCTGCCCATGCAGCCATCAGTGAAACCGTCTCGGCAATCAGCGCACTGGGTAAACCTTGGGCCAAGGGCTTGATCAATGCCATCTTACGTCGCTATCAGCGAGAGGGGGCTGACATTGAGAAAACACTGGCACTTAACGATGCGTCCTATCAGTTTAACCATCCTACGTGGATGATCGAAAAGCTGCGCCATAACTGGCCGGAGCACTGGCAAAGCCTATTGCAAAACAATGATGTTAAAGGTCCACTTTGCCTCAGGATCAACGCACTGAGATCATCCATGGATCAGTGGGATGCGCAGGCGCAAGCCCATAGTATCGCTTATCAATCCGGGCGTTTTAGTGAGCAGGCGATCTATCTTGAGGAAGCCACCGATGTTCATCTGATCCCGGGGTTTGATGAAGGGCTTCTGAGCATTCAGGATGAAGCTGCCCAATTAGCGTCACCGTTATTAAAGCTCGCACCTGGACAACGTGTCTTAGACGCCTGTGCGGCACCGGGTGGTAAGCTTTGCCATCTACTCGAATCTGAGGCCGGATTATCAGATGTCATCGCTCTGGAGCTTAACGAAGGCCGCATAGACCGGATATATCAAAACCTAGAGCGTTTAGACTTACAAACCCGCTGCCAGGTTTTGCAAGCGGATGCGTCAAGCCTGGACTGGTGGGATGGGCAACTCTTCGATCGCATTTTGCTGGATACTCCTTGCAGTGGCACGGGCGTCATTCGACGCAATCCCGACATAAAGATTTTAAGGCAGAATGAAAATATCCTGCATCTGGCTAAGTTGCAGTTGGATATTTTGGAAAATCTTTGGCAAGTTCTGAAAGTGGATGGTGTGCTGGTTTACGCAACCTGCTCAGTTTTCCCACAAGAGAATGAGCGCATTATCGAGCGCTTTTGCAAACTGCACAGTGATGCACATCACGATCCCATCGAAGCCGAGTGGGGGATTGAAAGACCCTATGGAAGACAGCTCTTTCCGCAGACGGCAGGCCATGATGGTTTTTTCTACGCGCGCTTAATTAAAAAGGCGTAATGGCTGACGCTCGGGGTGTAAAGTCCCGAGCAAGCTGTAGCGTTCAATTTATTGGTAAATATCCACTTCACCTTCCGGCCGTGAACTAAAGCGTTTGTATTCCCATTGATACTGCCAAGGCGCCTGTCGTACACAGTGCTCAACCGTTCGATTCATTGCCGCAGCGGCAACGGATACGTCTTTTTGATTGATATCTGGGTCTCCCTCATAAAAATAAATCTCAAAGCCCTGTGCATCTGGCAGACGCTTAGCAAAACCACATACCACACTCGCACCGGTTTGCGCCGCCAACTGGGGTAGGAGCTTCATCGTAAGGGCAGGCGAGTTAAAAAATGGAACGTAGACACCACTTTCTAGATCCGGCTCTTGATCCGGCAAAATACCCACCATTTCTCCACGCTTCAACGCCTTCATAACCATCCTCACGCCCTGCACATTCGCAGGCGCCATCCGTGAACCTAGACGTGCTCGCATACGTTTAATCAGCTTATCCATAGCGGGTTGTTTAGGTGGCTTATACATGGCGGTGAAACTGTACTTATTGGATAGGTATAAATTTAACACTTCCCAATTGCCTAGATGCGGTGCTATAAAAATAACGCCTTTGCCCTTCGCTAACGCATTTGTAATGAGTTCTTCATGGTGTATCTTGACGATCTTCTTCAAGGTTCGCTGGGGTGGCCATAGCCAAGACATGCCCATTTCAGACACAGACTTACCTGTTTCAATCAGACTGGCTTGCACGGCCGCCTGACGCTCAACATCGCTCAATTCAGGAAAGCAGTGCGCAATATTACTCTGCGTAAATCGGTACCATTTATTTTTATCCCCTTGTCGATAAAAATAACGTCCTAGTCGTATCCCCAAGCACTGAGCCCAAGACAACGGCAACAGCGCCATTAATCCCAGAAAACTGATGGCCAAAATACTCTTAATTTTCTTCACGGCATAATCCTGTATTTTTTCATTGCAAAAGTATACCTCTTCGTAAGGGTCGACTAAACCAAGATAATGACCTTAGATAGACGCTTAGCGCTTCATGTTGATGTATAATTTGGCCTTTATTTTGATCAATTAATAGCTAAGGTGATTCTCGTGACTGACAAGGCGACTCCAGACGTTAGCACATTTCAGGGGCTTATCCTCGCATTGCAGCAATACTGGGGCGACCAGGGTTGTGTTCTGGTGCAGCCTCTGGATCTTGAAGTAGGGGCCGGAACCTTCCATCCCGCTACCTTTTTACGTGCCATTGGCCCTGAGTATTGGCGTTCGGCCTATGTACAACCCAGTCGACGTCCTACGGACGGTCGCTATGGTGAAAACCCAAATCGACTTCAACATTACTATCAGTTTCAGGTGGTGATGAAGCCCTCACCTGATAACTTTCAGGATCTTTTTTTAGGATCCTTGATGCACATAGGCTTAGACCCCAGCGTTCATGACATTCGCTTTGTTGAGGATAACTGGGAATCACCAACACTCGGTGCGTGGGGCCTGGGTTGGGAGATTTGGTTAAACGGCATGGAAGTGACCCAATTCACCTATTTCCAGCAAGCCGGTGGCTTGGAATGTTACCCCGTCACAGGTGAGTTAACCTACGGCTTAGAGCGTATCGCCATGTACCTTCAGGAAGTGGACAGTGTCTATGATCTGATCTGGGCCAAGCAACCTGACGGCAGTGTTGTTACCTACGGTGATGTGTATCATCAAAATGAAGTCGAGATGTCGACGTACAATTTTGAACACGCTGATGTTCCTCAACTTTTCCTCAACTTCGACCACTATGAAAAAGAGTGCCTAAAGTTGCTTGAGGCGTCGCTTCCTTTACCCGCGTACGAAATGGTATTAAAAGCCTCTCATACCTTTAACCTGCTCGATTCACGCCATGCGATATCCGTCACGGAGCGTCAGCGCTTTATTCTTCGAGTGCGCACGCTTGCCCGAAATGTTGCCCACGCGTACTTTGATAAACGTCGTGCATTAGGCTTCCCCTTGGCACCTGAAGCCTTGCGTCTAGAAGTGTTATCGGCTTATGAGGAGTCTAAATAATGGTTGATCAACAAGATTTTCTCGTTGAATTAGGAACAGAAGAGCTGCCACCCAAGGCACTTAAAACCCTATCCAATGCGTTTTTAGCTGGCATCGAAAGTGGTTTACAGCAAAATGCCATTCAATATGATTCAGCACGCGCCTATGCATCTCCTCGCCGTTTAGCTGTGATTGTATCGGGTTTAAGTACCCAGCAACCAGACCGTGTTTTTGAAAAGCGCGGTCCCGCCACTTCAGCTCCTGAAAAAGCCGTTCAGGGTTTTGCTGGGTCCTGCGGTGTAACCCTTGCCGAACTTGAGACCATGGAGGTTGGGAAGGGGACGTATTATGTGTATCGTGGCACTGAAGCCGGAAAGCAAACACAAGATCTGTTACCTGAAATTGTGGCCCAGTCACTCAACGCACTGCCCATTCCAAAACGGATGCGCTGGGGCGCACGTCGTACTGAGTTTGTAAGACCCGTTCATTGGCTGGTCATGTTGATGGGTGACCAAGTCATCCCCTGTGAAATTCTCGGCTTAACCTCCGGCAATACAACCCGCGGGCATCGCTTCCACTTTAATCAAACAATTGAACTTGCGTCAGCGGCTGAGTACGAAGCCAAACTGCTGAGCCCAGGTAAAGTCATTGTTGATTTTGATCGCCGTATGCAGACCATTGAAGCGCGAGTTCTGGCTGAAGCTCGGAAACTCAATGCAAGAGTTGTCATTGATCCCAGCTTACTGGAAGAGGTGGCGGCACTGAATGAGTGGCCAGTCGCACTGACAGGACGTTTTGAAGAGCGTTTTCTTGATGTGCCTTCAGAGGCATTAATCTCGTCAATGAAAGCCAACCAGAAGTACTTCCATTTGGTGGATACAAACAACCAACTGCTTCCATACTTCATTACAGTGGCCAACATTGAATCCAACGATCCAGCTCAGATTATTTCCGGTAATGAAAAGGTTATTCGCCCGCGCTTAGCGGATGCCGCTTTCTTCTTTAACCAAGATAAGCAGCACCCACTCATTTCTCGTAGCGAGAAGCTGAAAAGCATCGTCTTCCAACATGACCTGGGCACGGTCTTTGAAAAGACACAGCGTATTGAGACGTTAGCTACAGCGATTTCTGAACGCATTGGTGGCAACCCTGCGTTTGCAGCACGTGCGGCTCAGTTATCAAAGTGTGATTTAATGACCGATATGGTTTTTGAGTTCACCGAGTTGCAAGGGCTCATGGGCTATCATTATGCACTGCATGATGGCGAGCCAGCCGAGGTTGCCAGCGCCTTGAACGAGCAGTATATGCCACGCTTCTCTGGTGACGAACTGCCGCAAACACGTACAGGCATTGCCATAGCCTTAGCGGATCGTTTAGACACGCTGACAGGCTTATTTGGCATCAATCAGCCACCCACAGGTTCTAAAGATCCATTTGCCTTGCGTCGGCAGTCACTCGGCATTCTTAGAATCATCATCGAGCATCAGCTGGATTTAGACCTAGTTGAATTAACCAACCTAGCGGCAAATCAATATGGCCAACTTCCTGGCCAAGCGGATGTCGCTCAGCGTGTAGTTGATTTCATGCTAGATCGTTTTAAAGCCTGGTACGATGAGCAAGCGATTTCGGCTGAGATCTACTTATCCGTCCATGCTTTACGGCCCACACAGCCACTCGATTTTGATAAACGTATTCAGGCTGTTGCTGCATTTACTCAGCTGCCAGAAGCAAAAGACCTTGCTGCAGCGAATAAGCGCGTATCAAATATTTTATCTAAGCAGGGCACTAGCGATGCTGAGGTTAACGAAAACCTGCTTGTCGAGGTTGCAGAGAAGACTCTCTATCAACTGATGTCTGAAATCGAGCCTGACGTTAATCACTTGTTTTCGACGGGTGCCTATACGGAAGCCATGCAGCGTTTAGCAAAACTGAATGACCCAATCAATCAGTTCTTTGATGATGTGATGGTAATGGCCGAAGATGAAGCGCTGCGTTTGAATCGTCTTGCGCTCCTCTCCAAGCTACGTAAACTCTTCTTGGGCGTTGCAGATATTTCTTTGCTCTAACCCTCTATATGCTCCACAAAAAACCGTATCAACTGATACGGTTTTTTTTGCTTCACGTGAAGCATTTCAGATCATTTTAAACTGACTTGGACTCAAGCGCAGAGTTCAATGCGGCATAGGCTTTTTTCAACCACACTTTCACACGTTGACGTTCCATAATACCAAGATGGTTTTCACCTTCTTTAATATTGGCTGCACCCCAAAAACTGAAGGAGGAGTGTTCAATTTTGCGCATGGTCGCTGCATGTAAGCAGGGCAGCTCAATCGAGGTCGCCTTAGTTAAGTCACTTGTTAGAAAGGCATCAACCTTTGAAAAATCAGAACCTCTGCCCAAATTTTTGACTACGACACACTTCAACTGATCAGAGTAACGTTGACTGAATGCTTTTAATAACGACAAGGAATCCAGACCATCATCCACCACATACCATGCCAGCAATTCAATATTTAACTCTTCGCAAAGTTCCGCCACACCATTCTCGTTCATCCAAAGGTCAAGAAATCGTTCACTCTGAGCTGGCAAGTCAATTAGGACATCAACATCCTTTTCAACAACCGTTTCAATAATCTGGTCGGCACCTTCAAAATCGTCCAACACAATACGCCGTGTAGACTGTCCGTACGACCGCGTTAAGGTTGCATGGGACTGATCGGCATCCATACCGATAAAAGGCATAGCATTATCCAAAAAATACTGCGACAGTAAGCGCGAAAGAACCGATTTACCAACTCCGCCTTTCTCTCCGCCAACAAAATGAACACGACGCATATCGATCTCCTAAAGAGCATAAATTCATTAATGGGGCAGGTCTAATCATATTATTAGTATATGAAGGTTAGTGTACAAAGAAATGGCTATAGATGCAGAATTAATTTTCGGCATCTTAGCTGAATCTAGAATGAAGCTCTTATGATCGAGGCAATATGAAGGGGGAAGGGATTAAGATAATGTCAAAGCTGGAAACTAACACACCCGAATAGAATAAAGATCTATCTGTGCAGATAAAACCCGTTTGTCGACTTACAAATAGAGTGAAATTAATCGAGAACGTTTTTCACCGATCAGGTAAATAACCACCTTAGCGATCTTTTTAATCTTGTGTGCCTATATAGCACACACCCTTGACAACTTGGATTCGTATGCCATAATGACACACAATGCTGATTAATATGATTAACCCTAGTGAATGACAGCATTCGCCACTTATGGCGAAAAACTAAGACCAAAAATAGGAGAAAACAATGACCGTCGTAGCACCAAAGGACGCAAGGCTAGTTGCACGTGTTTCGCAGGATGTTCAGGAATTTGTAAAAAATGCTGCGGATCTGTCTGGTGCAACACTGTCTCAATTTATCGTAGAGGCCGTAACAACCAAGGCCCGATCGGTTTACGAAAGTGAGCATAGCATTCGCCTCTCAATGCAGGGAGCAGAAACTGTTTTTGCCGCTCTAGACAATCCGCCACCAATCAATAGCAAACTTTTGGCCGCTGCCAAAACGTTTAACGAAAAAGGTGGTTTTAAATATGCTGAAGACAGTGCAACTTGATAAGAAACAACACGACCGTAACAACTTTGATTGCGGTGTTGAAGCTTTAAACGTCTACCTAGCGAAACATGCCAGCAGTTCAGATCAACGCTCACTGACTAAAACGTTTGTTCTCGTTGATTCTGAACAACCTAAGAGAGTCATCGGTTTTTATACACTGGCTTATGCAACTGTATCTGTACGAGATGGCTTTCCTCGACTCAAAAACTATCCTCACCCCGTGCCAGCCTTAAAGCTAGCTCGTATGGCTGTAGATAAAAATTTCAAAAACCATCGCTTCGGTGAACAGCTGCTACTTGAATGCATTAGAAAAACAGCACTTGCTGCTCAACCTGATAGTCCTGCAGCAGTAATAGGACTCTTTGTTGACGCGAAAGAAGATACTGTTGATTTTTACAAACAATATGGCTTTATCGAAGCTAGCTGCGAAAACACACACAGCCTCTACCTCCCCATAAAGACTTGCGAGAAGACAGCTTTAGCCATGGAAAACGGTTAAACGTGAAAATTGATCAGGCTTGTGATCCACCTGATCGCAGTCGTCTTCGCCTGATAATCGCTTTCGAGGAAAGAGTTAAGCAGACTCTATCCATTCAACAGGGGTATTGGAGGAGAGTTGAATGATCTGAGAATGAATGGAGCTCATCGATGCTGAGAAATAACTGCTGAATAGACACAAAAAATCCGATTAAAAAGCTTAATCGGATTTTCTGAGGCTATTTAACTAAATGCATTTCTTAAGTGAACAGCATTAGCCATTCGACTGTTTTTTTATTCCGGTTTCATTTTATATGAAACGCCATTTCACTATAGAAAGCATTTTACTTCAAATGAGATCTGATAGCTTAAACATCCAAGTTAGAAACATTCAGCGCATTATGCTCAATAAACGCTCTACGGGGCTCAACATCATCACCCATCAGTGTCGCGAATAGCTGATCAGCCGCAATCGCATCATCAATGGTAACCTGTAGCATGCGTCTTGCATCGGGGTCCATGGTGGTTTCCCAGAGCTGGTCTGGGTTCATTTCACCCAATCCTTTGTAACGCTGAATCGAGTTTCCTTTACGAGAGATCTCCAACAACCACTTGATCCCATCACCCAAGTTTCTTAGGGGATACTTACGCTCGCCACGTTGCAAGAATGCGCCTTCTTCAAGCAAGGCTTGCATCTCGGCACCTAACTCGGCAATTGCCTTGTAATCTCTTGATCTAAAGAAGTCTTGGTCAAACGTATAACGCGTATCCACACCGTGCTGCGTCAAGATCACTTGAGGAATAAACTGGCTATGCTCGCGGTCTTCAATGACTGAGCAGCCATACCAAGCAGAGCTTGAACTCACGTAGTCCATTAAGTAGGTCGACAGGGTATCTACCCATGCTTGGACTGCTTCACGTGAAGCAAGTGAATCAACGCTCAGCTGCGGCAAATACAGCAACTGTGACAAAACTGAACTCGGATACACACGACTGATACGTGCAATAAGCGACTCAACATGACGATAACGTGAGATCAAAGACTCCAGTGCTGCACCAAGGATTGGAGGCGCTTCAGCACTTGGGAATAGGGACGTGCCATCTAAAGCACCTTGGAGAAGGTACTGTTCCAGTGCGGCTTCATCTTTTAGGTATTGCTCTTGCTTACCTTTCTTCACTTTATACAAAGGTGGCTGAGCAATGTAGATATGCCCGCGCTCGATGATGGATGGCATTTGACGGAAGAAAAAGGTCAATAGCAGGGTGCGGATATGCGAACCATCGACGTCAGCATCTGTCATGATAATGATGCTGTGATAACGCAATTTATCGGCATTAAACTCTTCACGACCTATCCCACAGCCTAACGCCGTGATCAAGGTACCCACTTCAGTTGAGGTCAGCATCTTATCAAAACGTGCTTTTTCAACATTCAAGATTTTACCTTTGAGTGGCAAAATAGCTTGTGTACGGCGGTCACGACCTTGCTTAGCAGAACCACCCGCCGAGTCACCCTCCACCAGGTAGAGTTCAGACAACGCAGGGTCTTTTTCTTGGCAGTCAGCCAATTTACCAGGCAAGCCTGCGATATCCAACGCACCTTTACGACGCGTCATTTCACGCGCCTTGCGGGCAGCCTCACGCGCACGTGCCGCATCTATCATTTTAGACACGATGGCTTTGGCATCTGAAGGGCTCTCCAACAGATAATCAGACAAGTGCTGCGCCATCAGCTGTTCAACCGCCGTCTTTACTTCAGATGAAACCAGTTTATCTTTGGTTTGCGAGGAGAACTTTGGATCCGGCACTTTAACCGAAATGATGGCATTTAAGCCTTCACGGCTATCATCACCCGTGGTTGCCACTTTGCCGTTTTTATTCAGCTGCTCAGACTCAATGTAGTTGTTTAAACAACGTGTCAGCGATGCTCTAAAGCCCGACAGGTGAGTCCCGCCATCACGCTGAGGAATGTTGTTTGCAAAACAGTGAATGCTCTCCTGGAAACCGTCATTCCACTGCATGGCCACTTCAACACCCACACCGTTCTCATGCATGGCATTAAAATGAAATACAGAGTTAACCGTGGATTTATTCTGGTTGAGATAGGCAACAAAAGACGCAAGGCCCCCTTCGTATTCGAAAATCTCTTCACGGCCTGCACGCTCATCTTTTAAGCGGATACGAACACCCGAATTTAGAAAAGACAGCTCACGCAAACGCTTTGCTAAGATATCAAATTGGAAGTGGATATTGCTAAACGTTTCTTCAGACGGCTTGAAGCGAACAATCGTTCCTGTGGAATCTGTTTCACCTACGATTTTCAAAGGCGCTTGTGGCACACCGTGGTGATAGATCTGCTCATGCACCTTACCATCACGACGTATGGACAGTTTAAGCTCACTGGAGAGCGCATTTACAACGGATACACCCACACCATGCAAACCACCCGACACCTTGTAAGTATTGTCATCAAACTTACCGCCGGCGTGCAAAACAGTCATAATCACTTCAGCGGCTGAAACACCTTCACCTTCGTGAATGTCCGTCGGAATACCACGACCATTGTCGGCAACAGAGACGCTTTCATCCGGATGGATAATTACCGTCACTTCAGAACAGTAACCCGCCAGCGCTTCGTCAATTCCATTATCAACTAACTCAAACACCATATGATGAAGACCACTGCCATCATCGGTATCACCGATATACATACCCGGGCGTTTTCTAACCGCATCAAGCCCTTTTAGGACTTTAATACTAGTTGAGTCATAACTATTATGGTTTTCACCACTCATTTTAATCTCCTAGCGCAACCTTGTGCGATAACCGTCCAGAATCCAGATGAAAGAGCGACAGATCGATATCCGCAGCCCAAAATTGCGTCATAGTGTCAGGATCGACACAGGTTATAAAACATTGATCCAAACTTTGACTGATAAAATCACAGAATAAACGACAGTGTTTATCATCAAGCTCAGAAGGCAAATCATCGAATAAATAAATACAGGGGCGATTCGAATATCGACGATACAGGGATCCTTGTGCCAACTTCAGGGCGCTGACAACCAGTTTCTTCTGACCACGTGATAGGATATCAGCCGCATTCTTCTGCTCCAGGCGAAAACGCAAATCAGCTCTCTGTGGCCCCAAATGTGTGAAGCCATGCTGTAGATCACGAGCAAAGTTTTCTTCAAGCATATCAGCCAACGCACGCTTGCGATCCCAGCCAGCCGAAAAGCCAAGTCGTATTGGAACGTCACCTAATAAAACAGACAGAATCTGCTCGAACTCAGGAATCAGCGCTTGAATGTATCGGTCTCGAAGATCCGTTAGGGCTTGCCCTTGCTCGACAAATTCTCGGTTCCACACCTGCATTTGTACTGGGTCTATCTTACCATATTTCAGCAATGAATTCCGTTGTTTCAGCGCACGTTTAAAGCTCCTCCAGCACGTAATAAACGCTGACTCAGAGTGAAAACAACCCCAATCCAAAAACTGTCGGCGTACCGTGGGACTTCCGTCTAGTAACTCAAAGGTACCTGAGTGAATAACTTGCACAGGCAACAATGCGGCTAGCTCTGCCGAATCGAGCGTACGACCATCATAACGCGCTTTAACACCGCCTTGATCGTCACGCTCAACACCTAGCGCCGACAAGCGCTGCTCAGAAAATGGATCAATACGCGCAAACACCAGAGCGTGATGAGCCCCTTGAGACATTAGATGACGAAACTGACTGGTGCGAAAAGAACGTGTGGTGGCTAGAAAATGAATGGCCTCCAAGACACTGGTTTTACCACTGCCATTCGCACCATATAGAATATTTACACGAGAGACAGGCGTTAAATCAGCCTGACTTAGATTGCGGATATTCGTAATTTTAATTCGTTTTAGGGTCATTGATGAGATCATAACGAGCGACTGCAGGTATCAGTCGCTCGCTGTCAGACGGTTGACTACATGCGCATCGGCATTACAACATACATCGCATCGGTTTCATCAAACCCTTGGATCAATGCACTGCTATTGGAATCCGATAAGTTAAAACGTACTACATCCGTATTTAGAATCGACAAGACATCTAAAAGGTAATTGACGTTAAACCCTATCTCGATACTTTGCCCCTCAAAATCAACGGACAAAGACTCTTCCGCTTCTTCCTGTTCAGGGTTGTTTGCCGACACTTGCAGCAAGCCGTCATTGATGTTTAAACGCACACCACGATACTTCTCATTGGATAAAATCGCGATACGCGTAAATACCTGGCGTAACTCCAAACGATCGCCCAGCAGCGTTTTATCACTGTTACGCGGAATAACGCGGTTGTAATCCGGAAACTTGCCATCTACGAGTTTAGAGGTAAAAGTGAAATCTCCGACAACGGCACGAATGTGGTTTGCACCAATCACCAACTGAACGGGGGTGTCGCCACCTTGCAATAAGCGAGCAAGTTCAAGAATCCCTTTTCTTGGCACAATGATTTGGTGGAACAGTGTCGAGTCTACATCAACCGCCGCAGAACAGGTCGCTAGTCGATGGCCATCTGTGGAGACAGCTCGAAGCAGACCGTCTTTAACTTCCAACAGCATTCCGTTCAAATAATAACGAACGTCCTGTTGCGCCATAGAAAAACCCGTTCGTTCGATTAAATGACGCAGGGAAGATTGAGGCAACGAAAGGGTTAAGGCTTCAGGACTGTCTTCAACATTTGGAAAGTCAGCCGCTGGCAAGGTCGACAAAGAGAATCGACTGCGACCCGAACGTAACGACGCCTTCGCACCATCACACTCGATCTCGATGCGCGCATCGTCGGCTAACGACTTACAGATATCCATCAGTTTTCGAGCAGGAAGCGTAACAGCTCCTGGTTCAACCACTTCGGCAACAGGAATCCGAGCCACTAGCTCGACTTCTAAATCGGTACCGGTCAAGGACAATTGGCCTTGATCCGCAACCAATAGGACGTTTGACAGTACCGGCATTGTCTGACGGCGCTCTACGACACCTGCCACTAACTGAAGTGGCTTTATTAGTGCTTCTCTGGAAATAACGAATCTCATGGCTGTCTTACCTTAGTCAGGATCCGGACGCTACGCCGTCAGGTGACGCAGCAGGTTTTTATAATCTTCACTGATGTCAGCATCGGTTTCCCTAAGCTCTTTGATTTTACGACACGCATGAAGAACGGTTGTATGGTCTCGTCCACCAAAAGCATTCCCAATTTCGGGAAGACTATGGTTCGTCAACTCTTTCGAAATGCTCATTGCAACTTGACGAGGCCTAGCCACTGAACGACTTCTACGCTTGGATAGAAGGTCAGCGATCTTAATCTTATAGTACTCAGCGACCACTCTCTGAATATTATCAATGCTGACTTGCTTATCCTGTAAGGCCAACAAGTCTTTTAAAGACTCTTTAATGAAAGGTGTTGATATAGTGCTACCGGTGAAGTGAGCATTCGCTATCACTCGCTTAAGCGCACCTTCAAGCTCTCTTACATTAGAGCGTATCTTTTGTGCGAGAAAAAACGCAGAATCATGGGGTAACTGAATCCTCGCTTCCTGCGCCTTTTTCATCAAAATTGCAACACGTGTCTCAAGCTCGGGAGGCTCAATTGGAACCGTTAGTCCCCAGCCAAAACGCGATTTAAGACGCTCTTCAACACCACTAATTTCTTTTGGATAACGATCACTGGTTAAAATTAATTGCTGACCACCTTCCAAAAGCGCATTGAAGGTGTGGAAAAACTCTTCTTGTGAACGCTCCTTGCCAGCAAAGAATTGAATATCATCGATGAGCAACGCATCAACAGATCGATAATAACGCTTAAAATCATTAAAGGCATTTAATTGTAAGGCTTTTACCATATCCGCGACGAAACGCTCAGAGTGCAAATAAAGAATCCGAGCATTTGGATTGCGACGCAGCATCTCACAACCCACGGCATGCATTAAGTGTGTTTTACCTAAGCCAACACCGCCATATATAAAGAGAGGGTTGTAGCCACCACCAGGGTTGTCAGCAACCTGTTGCGCCGCGGCCAGTGCCAACTGGTTCGATTTACCTTGAACAAATGCCTGAAACGTAAATGCCGGATTAAGGTTTGATTGATGCTTGACACCACCTTCGACATCGACTTTGCGCGGTTTACGTTTACGCGTATCTTCTGCAGGCAGCATTTCGAGCTCAAGTTGAGGCTCAGGCATGGCTTGCATATCCGAAGCGGATTCAGAACCAACAGAAGGTATATCGTATGACGTCGTTGACAAAGACTCACTATAGTGAGCCTCCTGAGCGGGCACATACACCGGATCATTTGACAAGACTGTCGGCGTCACAGGTGCGGGACTTCTTGCATCCGTTGTTTGAGCAACTGGCACTGATGCTACTGGATTCGACGGTCTTAGCAAAGGCTGCGCGGAGCCAGACTGAGCAATTTCAATCATCACTTCAGCACTAATGCTACCGGTCAAATGGCTAAAGGCTTGCCTGATATGACTTAAGTACTTATCGCTCACCCAATCTTTAACAAAACGGTTAGGCGCCAATAAGACGAGAAGATCGGTTTGACACTGAGCTAATCTAAGTGGCCTAATCCAGGTATTGTACTGCTGAGCCGGAAACTCATCCCGCAGACTGGACAGGCAGCGCTCCCATAACTCGTCAGACATGAATAACCTCTGTCAACACACATTAACCCATCGATAATAAACGTCTATTCTATCGGTTCATCGTAAACTTATCCACAATGAATCGCACCCTCAACCCTGACAGAGCAAGAATTAAATAAAATAACAAAGTATTTGCAAGCACAAGCAAGGGCGAATATAATCTCGCGTCTGATTTTTTATATAAAACGTGGCAACTAACGTGGAAAACCGTGGTAAACGTGCAAATAACACGCGCGGCAACCCTAAATCACGTAGCTAACACGTAAGAGCTCTCACGTAAGCAGGACTGGTGCAATGAAAAGAACATTTCAACCTAGCGTTTTAAAGCGCGCTCGTACACATGGTTTCCGTGCTCGCATGGCAACAAAAAACGGCCGTCAGGTTTTAAACCGTCGCCGTGCTAAAGGCCGCAAAAGTCTGACTGTTTAATTCAGTTCAGCGGTTTTCGACTCAATGGCCGAATTCGGATACCCCCGTCAGTTACGTCTGTTAACTGGCGGGGACTTCAAACAGGTATTCGACAGAGCCAGTCTAAAAGTATCAGACCCCTCTCTGTTGATCCTTGCGAATCCAAATCAGCTTGGTCACCCACGCATCGGCTTCGTTATTTCAAAAAAAAATGTACGCCGGGCTGTTAAACGTAACCGCATTAGACGTATTATTCGCGAATCCTTTCGACTCCAGCAACATGATTTACCAGCAATTGATATGGTAATCCTTGCTCGCAAGGGATTGGATACCCTCTCTAATGAAGAGATTGTAGCCTTAATTAACCGAAGCTGGTCAAAGCTGAAACGAAAAGCTTCTAACGTCCTTAAAGAAAACTAATGGTTTAATCGCGATGGATGTACAGCGAGTCATATTATTATCCGTATTGTCAGTGCTAACGTATTTTCTGTTTCTCCAGTGGAATCAGGACTACAATCAACCTGTTGCGCAAGAAATCAGTAGCAGTCCTGTGGTTGCACGTTCAGCATCTGATCTCCCTTCGGCTGAGTCAGTGTCCGCTGATATTCCAGCGGTTGTGACGAATGAACCCACTTCTATAGCGTCCGAACAGGCAACGTCACAAGCGTCTGTCATTAGCGTTATTACCGATGTCCTGGACATTCGTATTGATGCCAGAGGCGGCGATATCATTTATGCAGCCTTGCCAGAGCACAAAGCCCAATTAAACTCTCCGCAATCGTTTGTACTTTTAGAGCAAAATGCAAATCGAACCTACGTTGCACAGAGTGGCTTAGTGGGTCGAGACGGCCCTGATGGGCGTGCTGAAGGACGCCCTCTATACCGTTCGCCACAAGCTGAATACAGCTTAGATGATAATGATACGCTTGTCGTTGACTTGCTTTACACCACCGAGACTGGTGTTGAAATCATCAAACGCTATTCTTTTGAGCGCGGCAGTTATCGTGTAGGCATGCGCTACATTGTGAATAACCCGTCAGAAGAGGCGTTCAGAGCAACGCTCTTCGGGCAGTTAAAGCGCGACCGTAGTGCAGATCCAACCAGTTCAACGTCAATTGGTATGGCGTCCTACTTAGGCGCAGTCTTCTCAACTGAAGACAATAACTACCAAAAAGTCTCATTCAGTGACATGGACAAAGGTAACTTCCAGCGTACCAGTAACAGCGGTTGGGTTGCATTTAGCCAACATTACTTTGTATCTGCGTGGGTACCTGAAGCTGGTCAAGAGATCGCTTTCCAAACACGTCGTGCAAATAATGAATACATTGCTGGTTTCCTCGCCCCTACGTTTGAAGTGGCACCTGGTGCATCATTTGAATCCAGTGCAACCTTGTTTGTTGGTCCTAAGGATCAAAAACAACTTGAAGCAACAGCGCCTAATTTAAAGCTGACTGTTGATTACGGTTGGCTCTGGTGGATTGCTTACCCTCTCTACTGGTTACTAACGACTATTCAGAGCTTTGTAGGAAACTGGGGTCTAGCAATTATTGGGATCACCATCGTTGTTAAAGCAGCACTCTTTCACTTGAATGCAAAAGCCTTCCGCTCTATGGCCAAAATGCGCAAATTTGGTCCTGAAATGATGCGCATGAAAGAGCTTTACGGTGATGATCGCCAAAAAATGTCTCAGGAAATGATGAAGCTCTACAAAAAAGAGCAGATTAATCCCCTAGGCGGCTGTCTACCTATATTGGCTCAAATGCCTGTGTTCATTGCACTCTACTGGGTGTTGATGGAATCCGTTGAACTGCGTCATGCACCTTTCTTCGGATACATCCAAGATTTATCGGTAATGGATCCTTATTTCATTCTGCCGATTTTGATGGGTGTGACCATGTTCTTGCAGCAAAAGCTAAACCCGACACCACCGGACCCAATGCAAGCGAAGATTATGAAAATGCTTCCTATAGTTTTCACTTTCTTCTTCTTGTGGTTCCCTGCAGGTTTGGTATTGTACTGGTTAGTGAACAACATTCTGTCGATTGCTCAACAATGGTACATTACGAAGCAAATCGAGAAAGAAGACGTCAAAAAAGCGGCCTAGTGCTAGCTGAAAACACAAGAGGCTCCTTCGGGAGCCTTTTTGTTGTATAACGATACATGTGATCCCTGACTTGGAGTTTATTCATGCCACACTACACACAGGATACGATTGCTGCTCAAGCCACTGCACCCGGTAAAGGTGGTGTTGGGATTATCCGAGTATCAGGACCCGACTGTCTCAAAATTGCTGAAACGCTTTTGAAGTTAATCCCTAAGCCACGCTATGCGCATTATGGAGACTTCTTTTCCAGGGATGGAAGAGTGATCGATCAAGGCATTGCTCTGTATTTTCCAGGTCCAAACTCATTTACAGGAGAGGATGTTCTGGAGTTTCAAGCACATGGCGTCCAGTCGTTATGGATTTTATTTTACAAAATGTGATCGCACTGGGCGCTCGCGCTGCAAGGCCGGGAGAGTTTAGTGAACGGGCTTTCCTCAATGACAAACTAGATCTTGCCCAAGCCGAAGCCATTTCCGACCTAATCAACAGCACGTCCGAGCAAGCCGCACGTTGTGCACTTCGCTCACTGCAAGGCGAGTTTTCCAAGCGCATTCATCAACTGGTTGAGCGACTGATTCAGCTGAGAATTTATGTCGAAGCGGCCATCGATTTCCCAGAAGAAGAAATCGATTTTCTGGCGGATGGCAAAGTCCAAAGTGATCTTATCCACATTATGCAGGATCTAAAAGATGTGCAGAAAGAGGCCCATCAAGGCAGTCTGATGCGCGAGGGTATGAATGTCGTCATTGCAGGCAAGCCCAATGCGGGAAAATCAAGTTTACTCAATGCACTAGCAGGCCGTGAAACAGCCATTGTCACCGATATTGCCGGCACAACCCGAGATGTGCTGCGCGAACATATCCACATTGACGGCATGCCACTGCATATTATCGACACTGCGGGTTTACGCGATGCCCCCGATACTGTGGAGCAAATTGGAATCAACAGGGCATGGGAAGAAATACATAAGGCTGACCGCATTTTAATGGTGGTGGACTCCAGCGAAACACGCGCGCACACACCTGAGGAAATTTGGCCAGAGTTTGTTGCCCAACTAGCGCACACCACGCATATTACCGTTATACGCAATAAGATTGATCTACAAGCAGAGAAACCGCAACTTATTAGTAACAGTGAGTACTCACTGATTTCTATTTCAGCCAAACAAGGGGAGGGAATAGACTTATTGAGAGAGCACCTGAAAGCCTGCATGGGATTTAGCAGCACAACGGAAGGTGGCTTTATGGCTCGCCGTCGACACCTTGATGCGTTAGATAGGGCTCAACAACAGTTAGAGAAGGGCTTAGAGCAGCTGCAAGGCTTTAGTGCTGGTGAACTGCTGGCCGAAGATTTACGCGCTGCACAGCAGAGTTTAGGGGAGATTACAGGGGAAGTTACACCCGATGATTTACTTGGGCGAATTTTTTCGAGTTTTTGTATCGGGAAGTAAGTCTCCATTCACACACCACTGCGGCTAATATACGCAACGAGTATATCGACGCTACGGCGTCGATCCTCGATTAACAAATGGCTGCACAGCCTTTCCGATACCAAAGCCAATCTGATTAATTAATTCCTCAACAGACTCTCGCGACTTCAACAAAGCCAGATCAACCTTTTCAAGTTCATGACTCGTCAAATCCGAACTGGATAATACGATGATTTTAGCATCAGGCAGGGAAGCACGGATCTCCGGAAGCAGGTCCCACCCTGAACCATCGGGTAACGCTATGTCTAGCAGTACAACATCAAACCACGCATGAGATAGAGCACGTCTCGCGTCTTCAAGTGAGTGTGCAGAGGTCAATTCAAGCTGTTCTCCCAGCATTGCATTGATCACAGCCTGCAGATCAGCATCATCTTCTATGTGCAACACTCTGGGCCGATGGACGTGTTCTTTAGTTGGTTCAAATGTAGGTAACACGGCGGATGAATGAACAATCGGCAGCTCGACGAAAAAACGCGCCCCCTTACCTTCTTCGGATTCGAAATCGATACGCCCCCCCATTTTTTCAACTAACTCACGGGTAATCGCCAATCCTAAGCCAGTACCCTCTTTTGCACGAGTATCAGAAGCATCCGCCTGAGCAAAGCGTTGAAATATTTTGCTACGAAAGGAATCGGCTATACCTCGCCCCTTATCAATCACACTAATAATCACTTTTCTGTCTCTGATATCGGCCTTGACCCTAACCTCACCCTTGTCCGGAGAAAACTTAATTGCATTGGATAACAGATTCGCCAGAACCTGCATAAAGCGTTGAGAATCAACATATACACGCGTATCGGATAAATCGCTTGACGTAAATAAGAGACGAATACCTCGATCACGGCCGTAATCTTGGTTAGACTCCACAGCCTGCTCAATCAAAGGCATCAAGGCTTGAACCTCCATGTCATAATGCAATTTGCCAGACGTGATCTTTTCAATATCTAGCAAATCATTGATTAAATTCGTCAAGCGCTTACTGTTTCGATAGGCAGTTGCCAGCAATGTTAGAGCTTTTTCTGGAAGTTCGCCTAAACCGCCCCCAACTAATAATCCCAATGCGCCGGAGATTGAGGTGAGGGGCGTACGCAGTTCATGGCTCACAGTAGAAATAAATTCACTTTTCATTTTATCCAAGCGTTTAGGTTCGGTGATGTCTTCGGCAATACCCAAATAACCCGTAATCTCACCTGCATCATTGCGCATAGGTGTTACCACTAACGATACTGGGAAACGACGTTGATTCTTATGAACGTATGTCCATTCACGCTTTTCTGCTCCCGTTTGCTCAGCTTTTTCAACAAACACCCTAAAACCCTTAATCGGGTAGCCTAACTCAGTACTCAACTCTGCAGACCGTTGCTCAACTTCATCCATCAAATGTAAGCATGCGGGGGTTTCTTTACCCACTAAATCGACAGCCTTGTAGCCTAACATCATTTCAGCACCTTTATTAAAGACTGTGATGACACCCTGTTTGTCAGTCGCGATAATCGATATTTCGGATGCAGAATCGAGGACATTAGTCAGAAATTGTTCGACTTCACGAACCGCAAGGTTAGCGACCTTTTGCTCTTTAGCTAAACGATTCATTGCATGTGCCAAGGCCTTGACTTCCGGGTTGCCCTTGTCAGGAAAAACCTCATCTATGAGTCCATTATCAGCCATCTCTTCAATGCGTTTGGTCATTTTTTCCAACGACTGTGTGAGATTTCGTGCAAGCCACACACCAACGATTGCAATGAGTGTCGTTAAAATAAGTGCAATGAATAAAAATTGACGAAAAGACACTTGAGCAGGTGCAATCACCTCGCTATAAGGAACCGCTCGTAACACGATCCAGTTTGGCGAGCTCAGTTGCATGGTCGCAACTAAGAACGATTGCCCCATATCATTCAATACGATACTTGGTGGGGCCAAGTTTAAGGCGGCATCAACCAAGGCATCGGTTCCGTCTTTTGGCAGAGGCTCAGGTTTTTCAAAACGCTCACGCATAGAAACGAAAAGACGGTGTTGTGGATCAATAATGAATGTTATTGAGTTGCTTTCAACATCATGCTGACTGCTTTTGCTCAGCAATGGTGTATTCGCAAGATCCAACGACCCCCCAGCATAAGCAAGAATCTCTCCCTCAGAAGATAATACAGGTTGTAGATAGGAAATTAAGGGTACGCCAGTGACACGACCTAGAATAGGCTCTGAAATCACAGCCGTTTTCGTTTTCTGCGCCCTTCGAAAGTGAGGGCGATCCGCGTAGTTTGTCCCTAAACGCCCCTCGGTAAATTGACTCTCAGCAATCGCCGTCGCATTGGAATCGAAAACCAAAAGACCATCAGGAAACAGCTCCTTGGCAACCGAAGGCTGATTTAAAAGCATTTTAAGTGCTGGAGTCGTTAGTAATTCTCCATTTTCATTGAGTAAACGCGCAGCAAACGCTTCTAGACCCAACACTCTTTGTTGTTGAGTCAACTCTAGTTCAGTGGCTAATCGATGCAATTCTGACACATTGCGCTCAGACACCACTAACTCATAATCCGCTATTTTTAATTTGTATACGGTCATCAACATACCGCCTACCAGTGTGCTACTGATAACAAGCACCAGTAGGATAATTCGCATGCTCAAGGACAGATTCGTCAACTGCACACCTCGGGTAACAGAACATAAAACTCAGCGCCACCACCGGTAGCCTCTCGATAATTGACTTCGCCTCCAAGCTGTTGAGTAATCTCTCGCGTGATTGCTAACCCCAACCCTGTCCCGGGTAGCTTGCGCCTATCACTGCTGTCCGCTTGAGAAAAGCGCTGAAATAGCTGACTACGAAACACAGGATCCACTCCAGGTCCATGATCTCGCACAGCAACTTCTACAGCACTCTCTTTCGGCTCGACACGCACTTCAACCCCTGTATCTTCAGGGGAATGTTTAATTGCGTTGGACAGTAAATTGGTCAGCGCTTGTATCAAGCGTGGTCCATCAACGTTAACCCAGACATCCGGCCAAGTAAGAGGGGTCGTGATGGTTACTCTGTGCTGATCACCGTAACTCGCCATGGACTCAACAGCCTCATCAATTAAAGGGCCTAGCGCTTGCACTGACATATTCATCGTCATTTTTCCCGCAACCAGCTTTTCCATATCCAACAGATCATTGATTAGCGTTGCCAGACGCTGTACGTTCCGATCAGCATTACTCAACAACACCTTGGCTTTATCCGGTAAAATTCCTGCGGCTCCACCAGACAGTAATCCTAAAGAGCCCTTGATAGAAGTGAGTGGAGTACGCAGTTCATGGCTAACCGTGGCTATAAACTGATCTTTCATTTTATCCAGCCTTCGCCGTTCAGTGATATCTTCAATCAAAGACCAAATAACTCGCCTACCGTCTTGCTCCTCGCTCAGCATCCCTTGTAGGCGCACGGGGTAGCGACTGCCATCTTTGCGGATATATTCTTTTTCAAAGGGACCATAGCGGCCAAGCTTTGTTAAATCAGCAAGAGCTTTTTCTTCTTCAAGATGATAGTCGATTGGGGTTATATCCCTATAGCTCAGGGCAACAAACTCCTGACGGGTATAGCCCGTCGGAGCCAACAGCGCATCGTTTAAATCGATAAACTGACCACTCTCAAAGTCATTAAGCGCTATGCCAATTGGAGAAAACTCAAACAATCCTCGAAGACGCGCTTCATTACGTGCCAACGCCAAACGAGCCAACTCCTGCTCATGAATGTCTTGCAAATATCCATGCCATAAAACACTGCCATCCACAAGACGCTCTGGCCTTGCCTGCCCAAAAATCCAACGATACTGATTGTGCTCCGTGCGCACACGAAACGTGACTTGCCAATAGTCTAAAGTAACGGCAGAGTACTCGATTGAATTGCTAATTGTCTCCAAATCATCTGGGTGAATTCTACTAAATGCAGGGCTTGCATCCAACGCAGCCTCTTCTGGGGTCATACCATAGAGGTTCTGGATCTGTGGCGAACTGAAGGGGAATGACATGTGCCCATCAGCGTAGCGACGAAACTGATAAATGACACCGGGTAACTGCACCATTAGCTTTGTTAAACGTTCACTACTGAGGCTATTCGTTAATGCATCAGAAAGCCAACCGGCCAGCAAGCGCATAAACAACTGTTCGCTTTCATCGAATTCGTCTGCTCGAGGACGGCTAGAGGAAAAGTTCAATGTACCAAATGCATGGCCATCGACCTCAATCGTTATTCCAGCATACGAACCTAGAGGATACTCCTGATAGCAGGGATGAGAGTAAAACTCACTCAGTTCGGCATTCGCAATAAACAATTCATGCCTTTCAACTAAAAGATGGCCGGAAAAGAGCAATTGACACCAGGTTTGATCAAGTGAGAATTGTTGCCCTGGCACAACGCCCATCGTCGGCCCTGCATCCATCCACCGAACCGTATAAACGTCACCTTCTATCTGGCTAATAATCGCAAGATCCGCTTTTAAAAATTGCCGAGCGGTTGTTAATGCATTCTGTATTTTGCTGTCTAGTGTATCCTCTGACGCAAAGGCAATGTCGTTCAGCAACATCAACGCGTCATGATGTTTATTCATCTGACTCAGCGCATTGCGCTCACGAGTAATATCCACAATAAAGCCTTCAAGGATTTCGGGGTATTGTGGATCACTGCGTATGCATTTTCCACGCTCCTCAACCCAACGCCAATCTCCATCCAGATGACGCACTCGATATTCAACATGCCATTGCTCATTGATTGACATCGCCAAAGCCACTGCCTCATCCAAGCCTTGAGCATCATCGGGATGAATTAAATCAGCGTAGCTCACCCGTCTATTGCCAATCAGATCTTCTGCAGAATAACCACTTACACGATCAACTTGACCACTGATATACAGCATTGTCCAATTATTATCCGGCAAACAGCGATACGTCACCCCCGGCATATTGTCTATTAATGAGGACATCTCATCTCGACTGGCAATCAACTCAGACTCTAAGTTTGTGTAGGCTAAACGCGTCATTTCATCGGCTTGTATCAACTCTTCAACCGTACCCGCAAAGTCGACAAGCATATCGATTTGCTCTAAGGATAAACTTCGCGGAACTGTATCAATTAAGCATAGGGTACCAATGCAGTAACCTTCCGTCGTATGAAGAGGAGCGCTGGCATAAAAACGGATATTCGGTGTGTGTGTTACTAGCGGATTATCAAAAAAACGAGGATCGTCTAAAGCATTCTCGACGATCAAAGGCACATGACCGAGAATAGCATGACCACAAAAAGAAATATCGCGAGGTGTTTCCTCTGCATCGAGTCCTTGACGCGACTTAAACCACTGTCGATCCCTGTCAATCAAGGATACCAACACAATCGGCATTGAGAATACTTGACGAACCAGCCGCGTGATACGATCAAAGCGCTCTTCAGCTTTGCAACTCAGAAGACCTGTTGCATCCAATGCCCGCTGACGTTCTGCTTCATTTTCAGGGATCGGCGGTCGTTTCATAGTACCGTCCTAAATAGAATGTGTTAAGAAACTCTTCAATGTGTTGCTAAACAAGTACGATTTCGACCTGTATGTTTAGCGTTATACAATGCATTATCTGCACGCTCAAGCAGTGCTTCCGGACCATCATCCGGACACAAATGATTGTCAACCACGCCTGCAGAAAGCGTGCATGAAAAACTCTGACCATTAGCTGTAAATTGGATAGCTGCAAATGCTTCACGCATCGCATTCACCATACTCATAGCATTCTCAGCCGTACAGTCAATTAGCACGAGCGTAAACTCTTCACCACCATAGCGACCCAGCTTATCGGTGTTGCGAAAACGCTGACGCAATAAGGTCCCTACCGCTGAGATCACTAAGTCACCCACCGCATGGCCATAGGTATCATTCACACGTTTAAAGTGGTCTATATCCAGCATAACCACACTGAACACTTGCGGTTGCCTCTGAACATACTCCCAATGATTTTGTATGGCTTCTTTAATACTGGCGTGTTTAAGCAGGCCTGTGAGACTGTCTTGATTTTGAGTTTGTTTTAAGTGCCGAACCCTACGAACTCTGTCTTGGCACAAACGCACCAGAAACTCCATATCAAGTGGCTTTTCTACAAATGCATCTCCACCCATGAGTAAAGCTTGATGACGAAGATGAACGTTTGACTCAGCTGACAAATAAATCACCGGCATATGCGCCCAACGATCAACTTGCCTGAGTAAAGAGGCCATTTCTGCACCACTGATATCAGGTAACCAAAGATCCATCAAAATTAAATCTGGGTTAAAATGACTTACTGTTTCAAAGAGGGCTTGAGGATGGTCAAGGCAAACGACTTGCATGCCTGCCTGCTCAAGATATGATTGACAGTGTCGAGCCAAATCTTGGTCATCTTCTACAATCAAAAGACGTTCAGGTTCGACCTTTTCAGGTTTAATCAACTGTGCCAAAAATGAGGTCAGTTTGATCATGTCTAAGGGTTTAACAAAATAGCCATGACCGCCGCTGCGAAGTGCATTCAAACGCGCATTAAAGCTTTCTTCAGCGCCCATAAAAAGAATAGGGCAATCAATTGTCTTAAAGCACTCCTGCCAAAAGAGTACAGGGTCTGATAAAAGGGCTTTCGCTTGACTTCCGTGGTGATCGACTAAGATACAGTCTGGTGGTTTTGCTGGGTTATCGGCTAAATGCAAAGCATCACTAAAAGACTTCACGGAAAAACCAAAGCTTTGTAGTTGGTGAGTTAAATACTGCTGGAGTATTGTGTCGCGCTCAACTAACCAGATAAGCGGTTCTTCTAGAGATAAAGACGACTGACGCGTCTCAATACCAACGGATGGATTGGACTTTTGATCTGCTTTAAGGGCAGTTTGTAAATCATCTAGCCAGTCTGCAAATGGAAATGTTTCGTGTAATGGCTGTGGTGCTTTAAGGGCTTCAGAAAGAAGAGACTCATATTCTCGTACCTTACGACCTAGTTGTTGAAAACCAAAGGTCCCAGCAGACCCCGCCATTTTATGAAAACAGGAGTGCAGCAATTTAAGATATTCGGTATTTGACGCATCGTCTGTCAGTCGCTCAACCAGTATATCCAACTCCTTAAAATCCGTTTTTAAGCGTTTATTGTAGGCAATTCGGAGTGTTTCCATACGAGCCGTCAGCGAATTGGACGAGGCCTTAATCATTGAACCTCTCCCAAATAGCACGAACCTCATCGGCAAGCGTCATGGGATCAAAAGGTTTAGCAATCACCTCCGTAACCCCTAGCTGGCGATATCGGAGTAACTCATCAGGATAAACTTTTGCTGTCATAAACGCGACAGCTGTTTTTTCAGTAACCGATCCCTGTTTACGCAAGGCTTTTAAGGTTTCAGGACCGTCCATACTGGGCATCATCACATCGAGCAATATGAGTTGTGGCGCGAATGCATCTACTTCGACTAATGCGCTAGCACCCGATTCACAAACCTTAATCGTCAAACCGCCTACATCTCGCAAAGCCAACGTGGCAATTTCACGGATATCACAGTCATCTTCAACATACAAAACTTTTTCTAGCCTACTCATGCTCTCGGCCTTTGTATTTTAACGTTTGACGAACATTAGCATACATCTATAGGTTTTCTTATACTCTGGATGATACAACATCGACTCTTTACAATAGCCAATATTTAGCATGAAATCACCACAAGGGATAGGGCAATGAATTACTGGCTTGCAAAAACAGAACCGGATGAATTCAGTATCTACGACTTTGCCAACCTACCCACAACCGCTCTGCGCTGGGACGGTGTTCGTAACTATCAAGCCCGTAATTATTTAGCCGACATGCAACTCGCCGATAGGGTGTTGGTGTATCATTCAAGCTGCAAACAGATAGGGGTGGCAGGTATCGTAGAAGTGACCAAAACAGCCTATCCAGATCCCACGCAGTTTGACCCGGCATCTGTTTATTACGACCCCAAAAGCACGAAAACCACACCTCGATGGCAAGCCGTCGATATGCGCTTTGTTGAGGTGTTTAACGAGGTCTTACCCTTAAAGAGCCTAAAGACTCTGCCTGAACTAAACGACTGCCCCTTGGTTAAACCCGGCAGTCGTTTATCGGTTATACCGCTGTCTAGCCGCATGTTCGATGCGATCATCGCCTCAGCTTCGCGGCGCTGAAGGGGCTTTCAACTCAGGTGCGGCTTTGTGAGAAAGCACCTCCACAGATGCTCCTTTGGTAATCAGGCCAGGTTTAATGACCACTAGGTTTTGACCAAAAATAGCGCCGCCGGACGCTAAACGTCGATATTGGCTTAAGGTGCGCAAAGGCTCCTGCAACGTATTAAAGGTTTCGGCCCCCACGGGCAATGTAATCAACTTACAACGCTCACAAGGTGAATGAACGGAAAACTCGGCTTCACCGATCTTTACATGCAACCACTGATCCTCTGCAAATGGCAGATTCCCCGTGATCACAAGATTAGGCCGAAACTGATGTATATCAAATGAAGCAGGGCAACGTTCTTGCAACCATTCATGAGACGCTTCAGTGGCCAGAAGTAGGGGATAGCCATCGGCAAAACTGACTTCAGATGTTTCGACATCCTTCACAGGGCGATGCGTCAACTCACCGAAATACACCAACCGACAGTCAATCTGCAAAAACTCACTCAACCATTGGTCGGCTTCATCGCTGCACTTTTGTGCAGAAACAACTTGTCCCCAGACCTTAACCTCGACATAGGTCTCTGAAAACTCATTAATCACTAACGATAGGCTGTCTTTATCCACAGCCGAAAGCACTAAACCCGTCTCAGTAGCGTCGCCAACAAACGTGTTAATTTAGGATACTTACGCGCTGTGATAAACAGGCCGTCTTTATCCACTAGCATATAACGGCGATCTGCATTAAGACCTTTATAGTCAGCCCATGCACGGTCAATGCTGAGCGGTGCGCAGGATTTAACTGGATATATCACGATATCACTTACAAACAGACTCGACACAGTGCCCCCTATTTAGCAGTCCTTTTAATAAACCTATCCACATACCAACAGCTCGCAGAGAGTTGATACTCATTTGATCGTGCCCATTCTAAACCTGCATAGACCAGTGTTTCTGCAATTTTTCGTCCTCGCAGCTCATTGGGTACATAAGTACGTGTGAAATCAACCGATGTCCCAGTGACGTCATATTCCAAGACGGACTCTAGGTTGTCTTCAACCCAGACAAACCGATTTTTTTCAGGTTGATGTTTGACCATTTTAATCACCTCAATTAAAAACAGGGAAAGGTTGAGTCTCTAGGCTATTCGGATAACCCAACTTACCCCCATCGGCTGTCAATCGCCCGCTAACCAGTGAGTCAGTTCACCCGCAGCAATTTCTTGGCAACCCTTCACATTTTGCCCCGCCCAAAGTGGACTAAAGTCAGCATTGTTAAGCGCTTCAGATGCGGCACGAAGAGGTGCTATCGCCGTGCTCGCCAAAGGAAAGGCAGGGGGCAATGACGATAAAGGACCCAGTTCACGCATGATTCGATTCACGATGCCACGTGCAGGTCGTCCTGAAAATAGACGTGTCAGTGCCGTATGATCAGCCGCTGAGCTTTTTAAAGCTTGCCGATGCACCGATGTCGTTTTGGCCTCAGGACAGAGCAAATAGGCTGTCCCAATTTGAACACCGGCTGCACCCAAGGTCAAAGCCGCACGAACCGCTTTTGGACTGGCAATTCCACCTGCCGCAATAATGGGAGTCGATGTATGCTCAAGCAGTTGTGGAAGCAACGCAAATAGGCCTTTTTGCTCTGTTACATCATCGGTTAGAAACATCGCGCGATGCCCACCCGCTTCTAACCCCTGTGCGATGATGGCATCAACCCCTCTGGCTTGTAACCAAATTGCCTCCTCTAAGGTTGTCGCGGAGGATATAATTTTTCCTCCCCAGCCTCGGATACGGTTAAGCAATTGCTCATTTGGCAGACCAAAATGAAAGCTCACCACTTCTGGTTCAAACTCACTTAAGACATCACAGGCTTGAGCATCAAAAGGCCGACGCCCTGGCACCTCAGGAATGGCATCAGGGTCTAACCCTAACTCAACGTAATAGGGACGCAACGCTAAACGCCAACGCGCTTCGTGTTCTGCATCGGGGATAGGGGCTTGATGACAGAAAAAATTCACATTAATAGGTGACGTTGTTGCCATCCGAATCCTGTGAAGCTCCTGTTGAATCAACTCAGGCGATAACATCGCACAGGGCAACCCTCCTAATCCACCCGCTTGTGCCACGGCGATGGCCAGTTCACTGCCTTGAACGCCGGCCATCGGCGCTTGTAGAATCGGGTGTTTGATACCAAATAGCTCAGTTACCTTCACATTCAGATCCTCTTTGAGTCAGGATGTCTATTCACTCTAAACCTTAATGTTCACGTTCACATGCTCTTATACTCTTTCAACCGCTAAGAGTACAATTAGCACTTCATCTGAACTCTTTAAACTTTTACAATCAGGCAGGCATCAAACATAATTCACGCTAGACTTAGTGCAATCAACTTATCAAAGGGTTTTGAATATGGATATTTCATCAATCATTATTATTGCCGTTATCGCACTGCTTGTGTTCTACACCATCGGCATCTTCAACCGCTTAGTTGCCCTGAAAAACCGTTTCGAAAATGCGTTTGCGCAAATAGAAGTCCAGTTAAAACGTCGTTACGATCTGATCCCCAACTTAGTCGAGACAGCAAAGGGGTATATGAAGCATGAACGCGAAACGCTTGAAGCCGTTATTTCTGCCCGAAATACAGCCTTGGCCAGCTTACAAGCCGCCGCTGCCAATCCAGGGAGTGCCGCCGCACTTACTCAGCTTATGAGCTCAGAAGGCGCATTAAAAAGTGCCCTTGGCAGCTTAAACATCACAATGGAAGCTTATCCTGATTTAAAAGCATCTGAAAACATGCGCCAATTGTCTGAAGAGCTGATAAGCACTGAAAATAAAGTGTCTTTCTCGCGCCAAGCCTTCAACGATGCCGTCATGGCCTACAACACCTATAAGCAAAGTTTTCCACAGACCTTATTGGCAGCCACGTTTGGCCATGCGGCAGATGCATCCTTACTCGTTTTCGAAGACAGTGCTGCCATTCAAGCCGCTCCTAAAGTCTCTTTTTAAAAGCCAAATACGCAGGGTGAGGGTGTGTTATGAACTTCTTTGAGCACCAGGAACGTGCCAAACGTAAAACACTGCAACTGGTCTTTTTATTTGCGCTTGGCGTCGGCAGTCTGATTATCAGTTTAACACTGGTCATCGGATTGCTGATGTTCTTTGCAGAAGGCGGAACAGGGGAAGCCTTATCCCAAGCTTCCAACACGCCTTCCTCATTGCCGAGTCTTTTATCACCAGAAAACCTTCAATTACTGATCACCCTAACCATTGCCGTGATCGGCGTTATTGCTTTAGGCAGCCTGTTCCGGCGTGCGCAATTAACAAAAGGTGGGCAAGCCATTGCCGAAGCAATGGGAGGGCGTTTACTCAATACAGCAACGCTCAATAGCGAAGAACAACGCATTCTCAATATCGTAGAGGAAATGGCGTTGGCATCGGGTATTCCTGTGCCGCCTGTGTACCTAATCGAAGACGATGCAATTAATGCGTTTGCGGCAGGGTACCGTCCCCAAGATGCAGTGATTGGCATTACCCGTGGCTCTATACAACTCCTGACACGGGATGAATTACAAGGTGTCGTCGCCCACGAGTTTAGCCATATCCTCCACGGTGATATGCGCCTTAATATCCGTTTAATTTCAATGCTATATGGCATTTTACTGATCGGTATGATTGGCCGATTTATTGTGCGTTCTCTACGATATCGTCCCATCGCACGCACTTCCAATAAGAATAACAGTGTCGCCTTCTTGATGGTGTTGGGACTGGGGTTGATGATCGTGGGTTTTGCAGGTTCATTTTTTGGGAATTTAATCAAAGCCGCCGTTAGTCGCCAGCGTGAATTTCTTGCCGATGCCTCAGCGGTTCAATACACCCGCAACCCTCTGGGGATTTCCGGCGCTTTAAAGAAAATAGGGGGTCATGTTGCCGGATCAAGTTTTAATAATCCGCGCGCAGAAGAATTCAGCCATATGTTTTTTAGCCAACATCTCAGCAATGGCTTTAGTGACTGGTTCTCGACACACCCCCCTTTAGAAGACCGCATCAAGCGTGTTGAGCCACGATGGACAGGGTCATTTACGACACCCACTCACATCACTACTGACGATACTCGGCCCTTATCCACCTTAACAACCGCTGGTTTTGTCTCCACACCCCAGCCCCAAAACTTCAGTGCTCAAATCGCACTGAATCAAGCCATGGCAGGGATGGCAGACCCAACACCGGAGCACCTTGCGTATGCTAGACGGATACTGGACACCATAGATCCAGAGCTGTTAAACGCGGCTCATGAGCCATTCTCAGCAAGAGCGCTTATCTATGGTTTATTGATGAGCCAAGACAAAGGGATACAAGAGCAACAACTCGATCAGTTACAAAAAGCGGCGCATCCCGATACCTTCAAAGCCTTAAACGCGTATTTACCCAAATTGCTGTCTTTGGCGGCAGAGTTCAGATTACCCCTCGTTGAAATCAGCTACCCGCACTAAAACAGCTCTCGGATGCGCAATATGAAACCTTTAAAACCTGCTTGGAACTCTTAATTGCCGCAGATAAACGTACCTCGCTGTTCGAATGGTCAATCAAAACCATCGTGACTCGCCACATTCGAGGTGTACCACGCTCGGCAAAGCGCTATTTACCAACAGAAACACGTGCTGAAATCAGTCGACTCGTCTGTTTGATCGCTAAAGTTGGCCATAAAAATGATGAGGATGCTGAAGCCGCGTTCCATCAAGCGATGCAAAGCCTTAATTTTCCCATGCGTTATCAACCTGACGCACGGCCAAAATTAAAACAGCTTGAGCTGGACTTAGAAAAACTTTCACATTTACGTCCGTTGGATAAACCCGCCATCCTTCGTGCCTTAGTGATCTGCGCCAGTCATGATGATGTGATAACCACTGCAGAGGCGGAGCTATTAAGGGCCATCGCCGAGTGTTTAGACTGCCCTCTGCCTCCTTTACTCGTCTAGTTGTTTTAACTGTTACGCATCTTTAGGCATCGGTATGTTCAGTTTTTTAATACGCCGATAAACCGTTGGGCGTGACACCCCCAGTTGGTTGGCCACCGCCGATATATTCCAGCGCTGCTGACGTAATAGGCTCAACAGCCGTTCTTGCTCTGAGTTTTTCGCATAGTGTTGCGTATGACTGTCGATGGTTTCACTTAAACAATCTGAAGCCGTGTGGTTCGTGCCCATGAATGCAGGCCACTCTGGCGGATGCATGGTAATGTCTTTGGGTAAATGGTGAACGGTAATTTCATCGCCCTCACAGATGGCTTCGGCAAAGGTCAAGGCATTCACCAGTTGTCTTATGTTCCCGGGCCATGCATAAGCCAGTAATGCACTCACAGCATCCGCACGCAATCGCACAGTCGGGTTAATCTGCTTCATCAAGGTTTGAATAAGATACTGCTTATCTGCGCGAGCTTTCAACGAGGGCAATGTCAGTGTCGCACCGTTGAGTCGATAGTATAAATCTTCACGAAAACGACCTTCAGCTATCAGTTTTTGAAGATTGCAGTGAGTCGCCGCCAAGACTCGAATATCAACGTCGACGGGTTCTAGCGCCCCCAAAGGCATGACGTGTCCTTCGGCTAACACGCGAAGCAAGCGCGTTTGCAAGGGTAAAGGCATGTCACCAATTTCATCTAAAAAGAGCGTGCCACCATTGGCTTGCTGAATCAGCTTTCGCGCCTTTTGCACGCCCGCCTGTAAACGTGCCCGGCGCATAACCAAACAACTCACTTTCAATCAGTGATTCAGGAATCGCCGCACAATTAACGGCCATAAAAGGATGTTTTGCTCGAAGACTCGAGGCATGAATGGCCTGCGCCAGCACCTCTTTACCTGTGCCAGTCTCGCCCAGAATAAGTACGCTTACCTCTTTGTTGCGTAAGCGCTTGGCAAGACTCAGGGTTTGACGCATCGCGGGGTCATCCGCACACAAGCAGTCCAACTCAGGTACCGACTCTTCTTGCTGAATACGACTTGATAAAGGATTAAGTCGACTGGACACTCGTGATTTAGGTTCAATAAGGGTGCCAAACAGCGTTTGCTGTGTACCCAGCACTCGAAACGCACGCGTCCCGTCATTGCACTGGTTAATGGCTAAAATATCTTGCCATTGGCACTCAAGCAGCTCCGGTAAAAAAAGTGTCGGCTGATCCAGTTTCTGCAACTGAGCCAGCAAGTCTCGAGCGATGGTGTTCGCCGCTAAAACATGACCTTCTTCATCCAGAGCAAACAACAACTGCCCACTCACTTGCACTAACTCTCGCGATTGATCGCATTTGAACACTAAATGATGGCGATAACGTCTTAAAAAATAGACGTCTTCTATCAAGCGTGCGTAGAGCTGAGTCAGATGCAATGCGAAATTTTGGCTTTCCGGCGTACGTGATGAGTTTAAGGCCGAAATATCCAGAACGGCTAAAAGTTGTCCCGATGGGTCTTTGATCGGGGCGGCGGTGCAGGTTAAACGAATATGGGAGCTGTCGAAATGATCAACCCGATGACAGGTCAGTGCTTTTTGCTCTTGGATACAGGTGCCCACCGCAGACGTGCCAGCATATTGCTCACTCCAATCTGCACCCAAATACAATCCTGCCTTATGTAAACGCTCATCGCGTCGATCACCTAAAAACTGAACGGTAATCCCTCGATAGTCACTCAACAGCAACACATACCCAAGGCTTGCGACCTGAGCATACAATTGTTCAACACCGGCGCGTGCCACATTCAAAAACTCATCGACAGAGTCCTGATGCTCACGCAGGGTTTGGTGCGTGACGATCCGGGCAGGTCTCGGTTGGGAAGGATCTAAGCCATAATCGCTCAAACATCGTTTCCACGAGCGTCCAATCATCTCGTGGGTGGGTGAATAGCTTTTAGATACCGATTGATAACCACCATAGCTAAGTATCGTGTCAATATGACGACGCTGACTTGAGATACTCATATGTCCCTCATTCACGACTGTTATTTTTATTTCAGGGCCTTTTCGAGTTTACTCCCGTACACCTAGGCTTTCTATACTTCTTTAGCGCCTTAATTTGACCGCGTTACACCTGTAAAACTTCGGACAAATTCGCGTTACAGATGCAACGACAGTCCGTTACAGGTGTAAAGCTAGGGAAGGACGAATTCCTGAACTCACATACAGACCAAGCTTCGAATGTGGTTTTTATTTCAATATAAATCATATAGATACAATTAAATTCCACACCGTACATAGACTCTGGCACGCTTGCTGCTCTATCTCTCTTATCAACATTGCTCAGGAACACCTGATCTAAGCGCAAACGTTGGTGTTAACGCAGTTACAAAAACAATAGTCTGCACTGGAGAGATTTATGACACATACCTCACTCACCCCAACCCATGAACCAACACTTGCGGCTGCCGCGTGGATCGAAAAATTATCCACAGCCCTAAGCTCTAACACACCGACCGAAGCCGCTCAATTATTTGAAGAAGAGGGGCATTGGCGAGACCTAGTCGCGTTTACTTGGAATATTAAAACACTCTCAGGCCGAGCCGCCATCCGTGACATGATTGTGGCAACCCAAGCAACAGCCGCTCCAAGCAATTGGCGTCTGGAAGAAGATGCAACCGAAGCCAATGGAGTCGTTGAAGCCTGGATCTCCTTTGAAACAAAAGTGGCAAAAGGGCGAGGCTATCTACGATTGCGCAATGGCCTTGCATGGACATTTTTAACCACCATGGTTGAGTTAAAAGACTACCCAGAAAAACGCAATAAATTACGCCCGAAAGGTGCAGAACATGGCGCGAGTAAGAGTCGCCAAACCTGGTTAGAAAAACGTCAGCATGAAGAGGCAACACTTGGCTATAGCGAGCAACCTTACTGTCTAATCATAGGGGGTGGTCAAGGTGGTATCGGCTTAGGCGCTCGGCTTCGCCAGCTTGATGTCCCGACCATTATTATTGATGCATTGCCGAAGCCCGGCGATACCTGGCGCAATCGCTACAAATCTCTCTCGCTGCACGATCCCATTTGGTATGACCACATGCCGTATATCCCTTTTCCTGAAAACTGGCCTGTCTTTACTCCAAAAGACAAAATCGGTGATTGGTTGGAAATGTACACCAAAGTCATGGAATTGAATTACTGGGGCTCCACACGCTGCACCCAAGCAAAATTCGATGAGGAAAGACAAGAATGGACGGTAGAAGTTGATCGAGACGGTGAAAAACTGACGCTTCACCCCAAACAACTGGTTTTAGCAACAGGTATGTCGGGCATTCCAAATATCCCCAACATACCGGGCATGGACAGTTTTGAAGGGGAGCAACATCACTCCAGTCAACATCCCGGTGGCGAGGCTTACAAAGGGAAAAAATGCATAGTTCTTGGTGCCAACAACTCAGCTCACGATATCTGCTGTGCGCTTTGGGAAAACGATGCCGATGTCACCATGATTCAACGTTCTTCGACTCATATCATCAAATCGGATTCGCTAATGGAGCTGGTGTTAGGGGGGCTTTATTCAGAGGAGGCGGTTGAAAATGGGATGACGACCTACAAAGCAGACCTCACCTTTGCCTCCATTCCCTTTGAAATTATGCCGCAGTTTCACATTCCAGCGTATGAAGCGGTTGCAGAAAAGGATGCAGAGTTTTACCAGCGCTTAACCGATGCTGGATTTATGCTCGATTTTGGTGAAGATGGTTCAGGTCTGTTTATGAAATACCTACGCCGTGGTTCAGGCTATTACATTGATGTAGGGGCATCGGACTTAGTGGCCAACGGCGATATAAAATTAAAATCGGGTGTCTCAATCGAACGTATCAACCCCAAATCCGTGGTGCTAACCGATGGCACTGAGCTAGACGCCGACTTAATTGTCTATGCAACGGGCTTTGGCTCGATGAACGGATGGGCGGCAAAGATTATCTCGCAAGAAGTGGCCGATAAAGTCGGAAAATGCTGGGGGATGGGCTCCAACACCGCGAAAGATCCAGGTCCCTGGGAAGGTGAACTGCGCAATATGTGGAAACCCACGCACCAAGAAGCGCTGTGGTTCCATGGTGGAAACCTCCATCAATCTCGTCACTACTCACAGTACCTTTCACTGCAGATAAAAGCACGTATGGAAGGAATCGATACGCCTGTTTATGGCATGGAGCCTGTTTACCATCTGAATTAAACACGCACCTGTTGAGCAACTCTGCATTGTAGTTGCTCGACTTTTAGTCCATTTTTTACAAAAAAAAATCAAAAATCATCCGTCATTACGCAGGCTTAAGGTACTCTATAAAGCTTAATCATTTGCCATGAACTCTCAATTCGATGAAAAATCAAAAAACCGCACTCATGTTTGCACTGGCCGCTGTTGCGTGTTGGTCAACCGTCGCCACTGCGTTTAAGCTCTCACTGAATTATTTTGCGCCCGCTCAATTGCTGCTTGTTGCGACCTTAAGCTCAGCGGTGCTGCTGATCCTATTACTTGGCTATCAGGGTAAGCTCGGCTTGTTGAAAACGCTCTTCCGTGAACGGCCTTATTTTTACTTACTAATGGGGGCGCTTAACCCCGCACTCTATTACCTTATTTTATTTCAGGCTTACGACTTACTGCCGGCGCAACAAGCACAAACGCTCAACTACACTTGGGCAATTAGCCTAACCTTGCTGGCCGTGCCTTTTTTGGGACAAAGTATTCGACGTCAGGATTGGATTGCCATTGGCTTGGGCTATTTAGGTGCCTTAGTCATTGCCACCAAGGGCGATCTCCTCGGCTTACACTTCGAAAGTCCGCTCGGCGTTTCACTGGCATTGCTGTCCACCTTGATTTGGGCAAGTTACTGGATTCTCAACACACGTAATCAGGGGGATTCACTGGCAAGCCTTGCCTTAAGTTTCTTACTGGCACTTCCAATTGTCTTGGCTGCAACTGCGATAGGTCCTGGGTTTTCAATGTCGGCATGGCAGGGTTGGGCAGGGGCCATTTACATTGGCATCTTCGAAATGGGCATTGCCTTCTTTTTTTGGTTGATGGCAATGAAATACGCAGAAAACACAGCGAAAATTTCAAATCTAATTTTCATATCACCTTTTATATCATTGATTTTATTAAAATTTATAGTTGGAGAAGCGATATATCCTGCCACACTTGTCGGCTTGGTGTTAATCATTGCGGCCTTACTGATCCAACAAATATCAACATCGAGAAAACCATCAACACCTGTAAAAACGATTGAATAACCTTACGCACAGTTGGCCTGTTAAATACTTGGATTTATCCATTGATACAAAGGCTTATTCAAGAAGATATACAGTTAGCTAACAGACTTATCAACAGGATTAAATGTATTTTTTATTATATATTTCAATATATTATGTTTTTACTTTTAATCCTTGATATTTTTTAATCACAAACAGAAAGGGTCAGTAGTCAAGAATTGTTGGTAAGTATGTGTATAAGTTGAATGTTTGCTGAAATAGATCCAGAAGTGTTGTTTTTTCGTTAATAGCGACGGGGAAATCTGATTTAGGATCGACGGTGCAAACAATCAACTTAGTATGGCTAAAACGAGATCTTCGTCTACTTGATCACAAACCACTCTCTGAAGCCTGCTCATCAGAGCACCCTTTATGTATTTTCTACACCTTCGAACCCACATTACTTACAGATCCTCACATCAGTAACCGCCACCAAGTGTTTATTGTGCAAAGCTTGAGTTGTTTATCCACACAACTTAAACAGTTAGGCCATCAACTCTACGTATTCTGGTGCGATATGCCTGATCTTCTTATGGCCTTTCAACAATCATTTTTTATCAACAGCCTATTTAGCCACGAAGAAATTGGATTAGAGTCTACCTATCAACGAGATACACGTGTTCAACACCTGTGCAAAGAACTCAACATTCCTTGGATAGAATATCCACAAGTGGCCGTAAGAAGAGGGCAAAACGGGCGAAAAGGATGGAAAAAATTTGCGGATCGCTATCTCAAAGACCCCATCGCTCCCGTTCATCTTAACAAGGTTGCATCGATTCAACTCTCAGAGGACCATCCTCTGCAAGCATTAAGATGTCGCGCACTTCCCAAAGCTTGGCTCAAAACCAACGAAAACGTCCAAAAAGGCGGAGAGCTGGCCGCTTTAGATCGGTTGTATGAATTTTTAAACTCGAAGCTTGCGTCTTACTCAAAAAGTATCAGCAAACCCATGCTCAGTATTACAAATGCTTCGCGACTCTCAGCCTATCTAGCTTATGGCAATCTATCCATCCGCTATGTTGTCCAACAACTCAAATCCATGTCTGAAGCAGATCGTTCAACACGCGCGTTCTATTCACGATTACGTTGCATTGCCATTTCATTCAAAAGTTTGAATCCAACTCTCTCACTGAATTTAAGCCACTGAATTCAGGGTATGTTGAACTACTCAATACTCAGAAAATGAATCAATCAGCAAGTTATGCACAGCGATATCAGGCCTGGTCGAAAGGTGAAACCGGCTACCCAATGGTAGATGCCTGTATGAGAGCCTTATTAACAACCGGCTATTTGAATTTTAGGATGCGTGCAATGCTGGTCAGTGTTGCGTGCCATCACTTACAACTGGATTGGAAAGAGGTTGCAGAGCATCTTGCACGCTGTTTTTTAGATTTCGACCCTGGAATACATTATCCACAGATTCAAATGCAAGTCGGGTTAACAGGCTACAACACCCTCAGAATCTACAATCCTTTGCAGCAGTCACTGGATCAAGACCCAGATGCGGCCTTCATCCGACGTTTTGTACCCGAAGTCGCCCATTTGCCTATTCCGTTAATTCATCATCCTTGGTTATTAACGGAGATGGAAAAACACTTTTATCCGGCCCCAGATCAAGTAGGTTATCCACAACGTATCTTTAACCATGAAGAGACGGGAGCTGAAGCACGCCAGCGTCTATGGGCATGGAAAAAACATCCAAAGGTTCAGGCAAATATCCCTAAATTGTTAAAGAATCAAGTTGAGTAAAATGCATAAAAAACCTCATTTACCCGAGAAAATGTGCCCCGTCTGTCAACGTCCGTTTAGCTGGCGCAAAAAATGGGAAAAAAACTGGGAATCGGTTACCTATTGCAGCCATGCCTGCCGAACTAAACGCAAACCCCATGCACCTAAAGAGGATTCACATGAAACGACTCAAGCTTATTTTAGGTGATCAACTCAATGCTAAGCATTCTTGGTATAAAGCCCGAGATAACAGCACCTATTTTGTTATGTTAGAGCTGCATCAAGAAGCTAAGTACGTAAGGCACCACATACAAAAACTCTTAGGCTTTTTTGCTGCCATGCGTGCTTTTGCTCAGGCCTTAGAGGCAGCCGGACATCAAGTCATTTATATAACTCTTGATGATGCACCAGCGGATTGCTCACTGACTGATCAGCTGAACATATTAATAGAAGAGTATGATATTGATGAGTTTCACTACCAAGCACCGGATGAATACCGCCTAGATAAACAGCTAAGGGAGTGGTGTGAGAATCTAAACATTCCAACCATTATGGTTGATACGGAACACTTTTTGACACCACGTGACGCTTGGCAAACCTACCCAATGTCACGTATGGAGTTTTTTTATCGAGCACTGAGAAAACACTACAGAGTTCTGCTTGATGACCAAGGAAATCCCTTGGGTGAACGTTGGAATTTCGATACGGAAAATCGAAAAAAACTTCCAGAGTCCAAAGTCATTCCAGAGCCTCTGTGCTTTGCAAAAGATGTCAGGGATCTCCTCGCGATGATCGAGCGTCATCAAATCGCCACGTTAGGGACCGTTGATGCTACACAGTTTATTTGGCCAACCACTCGCACAGAAGCGAGAGAATTGCTTAATTTTTTTCTGTGTCATTGTCTTCCCGAATTCGGGCACTATCAGGATGCAATGACATCAAGGGGTTGGAGCCTTTATCACAGTCGCTTGTCCTTCGCGCTGAACACCAAAATGTTGCATCCATTGGATATCATTCGTTGTGTGGAAAGCTATTGGAAAGAACATCCAGAGGAGATAGACCTGGCTCAGGTCGAAGGCTTTATTCGTCAAATTCTAGGATGGCGTGAATTTGTCAGAGCCTTATATTGGCAACATATGCCCGATTATGCACAGCTAAACAGTTTAAATGCCAATCGGAATCTTCCAGACTTTTTCTGGACAGGCAATACGAAAATGGCCTGTGTCAGCCATGCGATTAAACAGTCCTTAGCGCAGGCATACGCCCACCATATCCAGCGCCTAATGATCACTGGCAACTTCGGATTGCTCGCAGGCATTCATCCTGATCAAATGGATCAATGGTATTTAGGCATCTATATTGATGCAATCGAGTGGGTCGAAATGCCCAATACACGTGGCATGAGTCAATATGCAGATGGAGGTATTATCGCGAGCAAGCCTTACGCTGCGTCTGGCAATTACATTCATAAAATGGGGCATTATTGCAAATCCTGTCACTATGATGTGAAAAGCAAGTTTGGCGACAAGAGCTGTCCCTTTAACAGTCTTTATTGGCACTTTTTAACACGGCATGAAGAGCGCTTTCGTAAAAATCCGCGCATGAGCTTGGCCTATAAAGCCTGGGAAAAACAATCCAAAGAGCAACAAACCGCTATTCTGAAAACAGCGGACGATTACTTACACCATCTAAACGATCTTTAGTGTTTAGATCTTTAATTCATCGGAAACTGCCTTATACTGAGATTTCACATTGATGAAATCTCAATTAGATTCGTCTCAAATATGCCCCTTGAATGAAAAATAGGAATGACTCATGAGCCATGTGTTGCACCGCAGTTTACTCCAAGACTATCCAGTCGCGGTTAAAGGAGACGGTGTGTATATTATTGATGCTGACAATAAACGTTACTTAGATGCCTGTGGTGGAGCGGCTGTTTCGTGCCTTGGTCACAGCGATCCTGATGTGATTCAAGCCATTCAACAACAAGTCAGCCAACTGGCCTATGCCCATAGCTCATTTTTTACCACTGAGCCGATGGAAGCCCTTGCTGAGTTTTTAGCCAAACGCGCTCCGGGTCATCTCAATTCAGTTTACTTTGTCTCCGGAGGGTCAGAAGCCGTTGAAGCGGCATTAAAACTGGCACGTCAATACTATGTTGAAAAGGGAGAGCCACAACGTAAACATATTATTGCACGTCGACAAAGCTACCATGGCAATACACTGGGCGCGTTAGCAACCGGTGGCAATCTTTGGCGTCGACAACAATTTGAACCCTTACTCATTAATATTCATCACCTTAGCCCATGCTATGCCTACCGCGAGAAACTGGAGCACGAAAGTGATGACGCATTTGTCACGCGTTTGGTCGATGAGTTAGAGGATAAAATTCTTGAACTGGGCGCCGACCAAGTCATGGCATTTATCGCCGAGCCTGTTGTGGGTGCTACGCTGGGTGCCGTACCTGCCGTTGGCCGTTATTTTGAAAAAATGAAAGCCGTTTGTGAAAAATACGGCGTATTACTCATTGCCGACGAAGTCATGTGCGGAATGGGCCGTACTGGTGCATTATTCGCCAGTGCACAAGAAAATCTGGTTCCTGACTTACTGTGCATAGCCAAAGGTTTAGGCGCGGGTTATCAGCCGATTGGCGCAACGCTGGTCAGTGATGACATTATTAACACCTTGAAATCAGGCTCGGGTTTTTTTCAACACGGTCATACCTATATTGGACACGCAACAGCCTGTGCAGCCGCCTTGGCCGTGCAACATAAGATAGAAGATGCCCAACTGCTCAGCAATGTTGAGGCAATGGGCACACAGCTCCAGCAAGCACTCCTTCACCAATTTAAAGATCATCCTCATATTGGTGATATCCGTGGCAAGGGTCTGTTTAGAGGATTGGAGCTGGTCAAAGACCGAGAGACAAAAGCGCCTTTTGATAGCGGCCTTAAATTGCATGCCAAGATTAAGAAAGCCGCCATGAATCAAGGCCTGATGTGCTATCCAATGGGCGGCACTATCAATGGTCGAGATGGCGATCATATTTTATTAGCACCGCCTTTTATTTTTAATGAAGAACACATTGATGAGCTGGTCACAAAACTCAGTGTTGCCATTGATCATGCACTCAAAGTGTCTTAACGGAGGTGTCATATGAAATCAAGATTGAGCCATTTACACTACGATGAAATGACAAAACCTCAGCAGCTGGTTTTGGAGGATATTTTAAAAGGCCCACGAAAAAATCTGGACGGCCCGTTCCTTGCTTGGATTCACAGTCCTGAGTTGGCCAATCATGCCCAAAAACTGGGTGCCTTTTGCCGTTATCACACGCAACTTCCACTGCTACTCAGTGAGTTAGCCATCTTAACAACGGCATCGTTATGGAAATCTCAAGCCGAATGGCAAATTCACGAACCGATTGCGTTGGAAGCTGGGCTATCACCGTCAGTCATAGAAGCTATACGTCTTGAACAAGTGCCTGAGTTTGAAAATGAAGCTCAAAGCCTTGTTTATCAACTAACCAAGACACTCTACGAAACGAAACGGGTCAATCAAGGTTTGTACGATCAAGCCCTTGCTCAGTTTGGCGAAAGTGCCTTGGTCGAGCTTGTCGGTATACTCGGTTACTACGCTTTAGTGGCCATGACACTGAACGTATTTGCTGTTGATCGAGAAACAGGGCAACCACTGCCCTTCATTGAGCCTTAAATTTCGGCCTTTATACTTGGCCTTAACGGCCTGTCAGACGGTTACGCACACCAGCATGGATGCAGGAACCTGGGTGATATCCAGTCGATCGGCGCTAAGTCTGACAGGCTGTTCGTCAATAATCCTCTTATCCCCCTTGTTTAGTCCCTCGTCACTCCATTCATCCACAGCTCTTCTCAATTTTTTTCAGGGTTAATGTGTTTTTTATGCATGCGAAACACTGAATTTTGTCCTAAAAATCCTCATTTTTTCAGCCAAAACCCCTTTATTCAGATCATGATGAAAATAATTTAAAATTTTTTTCACAAAGTTATCAACAGAGAGTGCTATAAAATCAATTAATTGATTTTAATAATAATTTAGAATTTACCCTAGCGTTTTTATGCACATAAATCACACCTTATTCACAGAAAAATAGGGGGTTAAAACTATCCACATTTTTCTGTGTACAATATGTATAACTAGAGAGGGTAAAAACGGTATGAATCTGTTGATAACTTCAGTTGTGAATAACCAGCCCTTTTATCCACAATCGATGAACAGGCAGAAGACCCGAATTAACTGTGCATAACCACACGTTAGCAGGTATGATAAGTACATGATTTTTAGTTAACTATTAAGTTTGTTAACAGAAACGGTCGTCTTTAATAACAATCACCACTATAAAACTATCTTTTAAAAGATTAGTTTTTATTTTAGTAAATCGCTTTGTAAAAATTTGATCATTTTTTGAGCATTTCTTATCTGTGCATAGAGCGTTATACTTAGCCCATCGAAATTGTCTTGTTTGTTGTTCTTTTATTTAATGGGTGAAACCTGATGGTGGATTATCCTGACCACTTTGATGTGATAGTCGTAGGTGGCGGTCATGCCGGTACAGAAGCGGCACTAGCCTCGGCTAGAATGGGCGTAAAAACGTTATTGCTGACTCATAACATTGAAACACTGGGCCAAATGTCCTGTAATCCAGCGATTGGTGGGATTGGGAAGAGTCATTTGGTCAAAGAAATTGATGCATTCGATGGTGCAATGGCGCGTGCAACGGATAAGGGCGGAATACAATTTCGAATTCTAAACGCTCGTAAAGGTCCAGCCGTCAGAGCAACACGTGCACAAGCGGACCGAATTTTATACAAAGCGGCCATACGCCACATTCTTGAAAATCAAACGAACTTGTCTATTTTTCAGCAAGCAGTTGATGATTTGGTCATTGAAAATGGTCAGGTCAAAGGTGCAATTACACAAAGCGGAATACGTTTTAAAGCACGATCTGTGGTGTTAACCGCGGGTACTTTTCTGGGGGGGGTCATACACATCGGCTTGGAAAACTACCAAGGCGGTCGCGCAGGTGATCCTCCATCCGTGCGTTTAGCTCAGCGTTTAAGAGAAATGCCGTTTAGGGTCGAACGTCTAAAAACAGGCACTCCGCCACGAATTGATGCGCGCAGCGTTGATTTTTCAGTGATGCAGGTTCAACCCGGTGACACACCTACGCCTGTCATGTCCTATATGGGTCAATTAAGCGATCACCCGGAACAGGTCAACTGCTACATCACCCATACGAATTTAAAAACGCACGATATTATTCGCGGTGGATTGGATCGATCACCCATGTACAGCGGTGTTATTGAAGGCATTGGTCCGCGTTACTGCCCATCCATAGAAGACAAAATCCATCGTTTTGCCGATAAAGATCACCACCAAATCTTTGTTGAACCGGAAGGGTTAACAACACACGAACTGTATCCAAATGGGATTTCAACCAGTCTGCCATTTGATGTTCAGCTCGATTTGGTTCGCTCAATACGCGGATTTGAACAAGCGCATATTACGCGTCCAGGCTATGCGATCGAATACGATTTCTTTAATCCGCAAGATTTAAAACACAGCTTGGAAACTCGCTTTGTTTCCGGTTTGTTCTTTGCAGGCCAGATCAACGGGACAACTGGATATGAAGAAGCGGGCGCTCAGGGTTTATTGGCAGGCATGAATGCGGCGCTAATGGCGCAAGAAAAAGAGACATGGTATCCGCGCCGAGATGAGGCCTATATTGGTGTTTTGGTTGACGATCTCATTACTCACGGAACATCAGAACCCTATCGGATGTTTACCAGCCGTGCGGAATACCGCCTGATTCTGCGTGAAGACAATGCGGATATGCGCTTAACTGAAAAGGGACGTGAATTGGGCTTGGTCAGTGATGAACGTTGGCAGCATTTTGAACGCAAGCGTGAAGCGATTGAACTTGAAAAGCAACGAATGCTGTCCACTTGGATACAACCGTCAACGCCTGAAGCTGAACAACTCAATACTAAGTTGAATCATCCCTTGGCACGAGAGTACAATCTCGCCGATCTTATCAAACGTCCTGAATTGACGTATCAAGATGTTGCCAATCTCAAAGGGCAGGCCGTTGAAGATATCGCAGTTGCGGAACAAGTTGAGGTTCAATTTAAATACGCAGGTTATATTGATCGGCAGTCGGAGGAAATTGAACACCTGCGACGTCAAGAGCATACACAACTGCCCGATGATCTGGATTACCAGCAGGTCAGTGGGCTTTCGAATGAACTTAGAACGAAATTAAGCTCGGTGAGGCCCGTCAGTATTGCGCATGCATCGCGCATTCAAGGTATGACGCCTGCCGCGATATCCTTATTGTTGATTTATCTGAAAAAGCGAAAAATGTCTGAAAAACAACTGCAGGCGGTCAGTGAATGACGGAGTTAAAGTCTTTACTGCTTCAACAAAGCAAGGCACTGGGATTGTCTATTTCAGACAAACACGCCGAACAGTTAATGGCTTACCTGTCTCTATTGGTCAAATGGAACAAAGCCTATAATTTGACGGCCATCCGTGATCCTAACGAAATGGTGAGCCGGCACTTGATTGACAGCTTGAGTGTCTTGCCGTATCTCAAGGGCGAACGTCTGATTGACGTTGGCAGTGGTCCAGGATTGCCAGGCATCCCCCTGGCCATCTGCTTACCGGAACTACAGGTTACGACGTTAGACAGTAATGGCAAAAAAACACGTTTTCAACAGCAGGTTAAAATGGAGTTGGGGTTAAGCAATCTTGACGTTATTCACAGTCGCGTTGAAAAACTCGATGCACCGGCCTTCGACATGGTGATTTCTCGTGCGTTTGCATCTTTACGGGACATGTTGGTATGGACCGGACACTTAGCGACTGAGCAAGGCGTCTTTTTGGCGATGAAAGGCCAATTTCCAGAAGGTGAACTCAGCGAAATACCGAACACCTTTACGCTTAGAGAAAGCCATCGTTTAGGGTTACCGGACAATGATGCAGAGCGACACTTGTTGATTTTAGGGAGAGCGTAATCGTGGCTAAAATCTTAACCATCACCAATCAGAAAGGTGGCGTGGGGAAAACAACCACCTGCGTGAATCTGGCGGCCTGCTTAGTTGCGGTAAAAAAACGAGTCTTGTTGATTGATTTGGATCCGCAAGGCAACGCAACCATGGGCAGTGGTGTGGATAAACATCAAATTGAACACTCATCCTATGAGTTACTCACAGGGGACAGTTCTGCAAAAGAGTGCATTATTTCCGGGCTTCCAGGCGGTTTCGATGTTATCGGAGCCAATGGTGACTTAACCGCCGCTGAGGTGGAGTTACTGCAGTTACCGCGTCGAGAGTTTCGCTTGCGAATGGCGCTTACCGATGTTCAAGAGGAATATGATTTTATTCTGTTGGATAATCCACCCTCGTTAAATTTATTGACGGTAAATGCATTGTCAGCGTCCTCGGGTGTGCTCATTCCTATGCAGTGTGAATACTATGCGTTGGAAGGAATCAGTGCTTTGATCGGTACCATTGAGAAAATTAACAAGCGTCTCAATCCCGAATTGCGCATTGAAGGGATATTGAGAACGATGTTTGACCCGCGCATGAGCTTAACCAAAGATGTATCCGTGCATCTGGTCGAGTATTTTGGCGATAAGGTGTATCGAACCGTTATTCCGCGTAATGTCCGATTGGCCGAAGCGCCAAGTCATGGTCTTCCTGTTTTACAGTATGATAAAAACTCGCGAGGCGCTCTGGCATACTTAGCCCTTGCTGGTGAGTTAATTCGACGGACCGAAGCCGAAGCGCTTGCACAACTTCAAGAAGAGTCAGAAAGTCAGGAAATTGCATAATGGTAGTGAAAAAGCGGGGACTGGGTCGCGGTTTAGATGCTCTTTTGGCGGGCATAGGTGATGAAGCCGTTGCGGTGCCTGTTTCTAAAACTAAAGAAGAGTTACAAGCCGATACTCGCCAGAGTGTTGATGGCGAGCTCAAGCATTTACCCTTGGGGACCATACAGCGTGGGCGTTATCAACCGCGGCGAGATATAGAACCTCAAGCGCTTGAAGAGCTGGCGGCCTCCATTAAAACTCAGGGAATCATGCAGCCGATCGTCGTTCGAGCGATTGAAGATGGACACTACGAAATCATTGCCGGAGAGCGTCGCTGGAGAGCCGCTCAGTTAGCTGGCTTGCAAAGCATTCCTGTACTGGTTCGAGATGTCGGTGATGAAGCCGCCAGTGCTATGGCGCTCATTGAGAACCTGCAACGTGAAAATTTAAATCCAATGGAAGAAGCCATTGCACTGCATCGTTTGCAAACAGAGTTTGAACTGACGCAACAGCAGGTCGCCGATGCCGTGGGTAAATCACGTTCGGCCATCAGTAACTTATTGCGTCTGATGAATTTAACGGATGCTGTTAAAAAGCGTCTTGAGCATGGTGACATTGAAATGGGTCATGCTCGTGCATTGTTGGCCTTAGAAGATGAGCTACAGATTTCAGCGGCTGAGCAGGTGATACACAACAACCTTTCGGTGAGAGAAACCGAACAACTGGTGAAAAAACTCAGTGCAGGTGAACCCTTAGCACCCGTTGTAAAAGCCAAAAAAGTCGATGAGAGCCTGCAAAACTTATCTGGAAGCTTATCTCGGTACTTTTCGACACCGGTTAAGATTACCGAAAATGCCCAAGGAAAAGGAAAAATCAGTATTAGTTATGCTTCAGCTGAGCAACTGGAGCAAATTATCGCGCAATTGCAGGCGAATACCTGAAATATGGGGGAAAATAGTTGTAAACGTTAAGACCTTAGTGCTAGAGAAACTCTATAGCTGTTGAGTCATGGCGTTTAAACCCATATAATCCCCCGACTAAGTTAAAGTTGCGATAATCTGATGTTAGAAAAACCTGAAGAGAGTGGTCTTAACCTTGCGGGGGTGAGATCCAGAGTCCAGGGCTCACAGGGAAAAGTAGTCGCGCAAGCCTTTGCTAAGGTGTTGTTAATACAGGTTTTTATAACCTCGGCCTTATCCTTAGCACTGATATTTAAAGATTTTGTAGCCGCCTACTCGGCATTCATCGGCGGCATGTTGTACCTCATACCGACGGCTTACTTTACGTTGAAGGTGCAGTTTAAGAATAACGCTCATACGGCAAAGGAAATATTAGCCAATGTCTATATGAGCCAATTTGGAAAGATGGTCTTGGCCATTGCGTTGTTTAGCCTTACCTTTATGTTGGTAGAGCCGCTGAACCCTCTTTCCTTATTTGTAACGTTTATATTGATGCAGATATCCGGTTGGTATCTGCAGTTTAAAATCAATAATCGATTTCTGAAACGTTGACTGAGAGTAACTGAGAATGGCAAGCGAAAACCCTACATCCTCAGAATATATTGCCCATCACCTCAGCAATCTCACATTCGGTAAGCATCCTGTTGAAGGATGGTCTTTTGCCGGCGGTGAGAAAGCTGCGGAAATGGGATTCTGGGCGATCAATGTCGATACCATGTTCTTTTCCATCCTGACGGGCCTATTTTTTATATGGCTTTTCAAAAAGGTGGCGGACAGCGTGGTGGTTGGTGTTCCGAACAATCTACAAAACTTCGTTGAAGTGGTCATAGAGTTTGTTCAGGATAACGTCAAGAGTATATTCCATCACAATAATCCAACGATAGCGCCTCTGGCGTTGACAGTATTCGTTTGGATATTTTTGATGAACCTTTTGAAACTCATACCAGTGGATTTTATTCCTTTCATCGCAGGTGAAATGGGTATTCCTTACTGGAAAATCGTACCAACAACCGACATTAACGCGACGTTGGGCATGAGCTTCAGTGTGTTCTTCCTGATCGTTTACTACAGTATCAAAGTTAAAGGTGTCAAAGGTTTTGCCGCTGAGCTGTCCTTGATGCCATTGGGTAAGTACTTTATTCCCTTTAACCTGTTCCTTGAGCTGGTTAACTTATTAGCTAAACCTGTTTCGCTAGGCTTGCGTCTATTCGGAAACATGTATGCTGGTGAAATTATCTTTATCCTGATCGCACTTCTGCCTTTCTGGGTACAGTGGGTGCTGTCTGTGCCTTGGGCAATTTTCCATATCCTGGTAATTGTGCTGCAGGCATTTATCTTCATGGTGTTAACAATCGTTTATATGGCGATGGCCCATGATGAGCATGATCACTAATCATTGATTAGTGATCTGCAATGAAAATAGTTTTTTTGTAAAATTAACTTTAACCTTAAAAATGTTGGAGAAAAAAAATGGCTGAACTGCTGTTTATCGCTGTTGCTCTGCTTCTGGGTCTTTCTGCACTTGCTGGTGCTTTGGGCGTAAGTTTGCTGGGTGGAAAATTCCTTGAAGGTGCTGCTCGTCAGCCAGAATTGGTTCCTTTACTACGTAGCCAGTTCTTCATTGTGGTAGGTCTTGTTGACGCTATCCCAATGATCGGTGTAGGTATGGCACTGTACATGCTTTTCGCAGGTTAATAACCGGTTTTTTTATAGCCTTGGGGCTTACCCAAAGGGGTATGAACCTTATTAATCAATCGCGAGGGGTAATGGCGTGAATATAAATCTCACCATCATTGGTCAGGCCATAGCATTCGCCATTTTTGTTGTTTTCTGCATGAAGTATGTATGGCCGCCGATTACGACCGCCATGGCAGAGCGCAAAAAGAAGATTGCCGAAGGTTTGGATGCAGCTGACCGTGCTGAACGTGATCTGAAGCTTGCTCAAGAAAAAGCGGCTGACAATCTACGTGAAGGTAAGGAGCAAGCTGCTGCCATCATTGAACAGGCCAACAAGCGCGCGAACCTGATCATCGAAGAAGCCAAAGAGAAGGCTCGTGAAGAAGCGGCTCGCGTAAAAGCGGCAGCTGATGCTGAGCTCACCCAGGAAGTTAACCGTGCGAAAGAAGCTTTACGTGCACAGGTTGGCGTTCTGGCTCTTGCTGGGGCTGAAAAGATATTGGAAGCCTCTGTTGACCAAAAAGCACATGCCAAGCTAGTTGAGAAACTGGCAGCTGAGCTTTAAGCGAGGTTTATGATGGCTGAACTCAACACTATCGCTCGGCCTTACACAAAAGCAGCGTTCGATTTTGCGCTGGAAAAGGGCGAAGTCGATCAATGGTCAAAAATGCTGTCATTGGCTGCGGCTGTAGTGAATGACAGTGAAATGAAGCGTGTACTGGGTACACCTTCACTGAGCGTGGAGCAAAAAGCAGACTTGTTAATCGCAGTATGCGGTAAACAAGTTAACGAAGCAGGCAAAAATTTTCTGACACTCTTGTCACAAAATCGCCGCTTGGCTTTGCTTCCCGAGATTTCAAATCAATTCAATGAATTGAAAGCAAACCATGAAAAATCCATCGAGATTGACATGGTCACTGCCTACGATTTGGACGCCGAATTGGTTGAAAAATTAGCTCAGGCTTTACGTACTAAGCTGGGGCGTGAAATTAAAGTAACATCAACAACTGATAAATCAATTATCGGCGGTGTTATTATTCGCGCTAATGACCTTGTGATCGACGGTTCTGTTCGTGCCAAATTGGCAAAACTAGCCGAAGCGATGAATTCCTGAGTAACGGGGAATAACAATGCAGCAACTGAATCCATCTGAGATCAGCGAGATTCTCAAGAAGCGCATCGAAAAACTTGATGTGTCTTCTGAAGCCCGTAATGAGGGCACAATCGTAAGTGTATCTGATGGTATCATCCTGATTCACGGTCTAGCCGATGTAATGTACGGCGAAATGATCGAGTTCCCAGGTGGTATCTACGGTATGGCGTTAAACCTAGAGCGTGACTCTGTAGGTGCCGTCGTACTGGGTGACTATCAAGGTCTGGTAGAGGGCATGACTGCTCGCTGCACAGGTCGTATTTTAGAAGTTCCGGTTGGACCTGAACTCTTAGGTCGTGTCGTTGACGCATTGGGTAACCCAATCGACGCGAAAGGACCGATCGAGACAAAACTGACCGACGCCGTTGAAAAAGTAGCACCGGGTGTAATTTCCCGTAAATCGGTTGATCAGCCTGTTCAAACAGGTTTGAAAGCAATCGATGCGATGGTTCCGGTGGGTCGTGGTCAGCGTGAGCTGATTATCGGTGACCGCCAAGTTGGTAAATCAGCAATTGCGATCGATGCGATTATCAACCAGAAAGGAACCGGTGTTAAGTGTATCTATGTTGCGATAGGTCAAAAGCAATCGACTATCTCCAACGTAGTGCGCAAGCTCGAAGAGCACGGTGCAATGGATCACACCATTGTTGTAGCTGCAGGTGCTTCAGATCCAGCGTCAATGCTGTTCTTGGCTCCTTATGCTGGCTGCTCTATGGGCGAATACTTCCGTGACCGTGGTGAAGATGCGTTGATCATCTATGATGACTTAACCAAACAAGCTTGGGCATATCGTCAGATTTCCTTGTTGCTACGTCGTCCACCCGGACGTGAAGCATACCCAGGTGACGTATTCTATCTTCACTCTCGTCTACTTGAGCGTGCTGCTCGTGTTAACGCAGATTATGTTGAAAACTTTACCAAGGGTGAAGTGAAAGGTAAGACAGGTTCGTTAACGGCGTTGCCGATTATCGAAACTCAAGGCGGTGACGTGTCTGCCTTCGTTCCAACCAACGTAATTTCGATTACGGATGGTCAGATATTCCTTGAATCAGACCTGTTCAACTCGGGTGTTCGTCCTGCGATCAACGCAGGTTTGTCCGTATCCCGTGTAGGTGGTGCTGCTCAGACTAAGATCATCAAGAAATTAGGTGGTGGTGTACGTCTGGCATTAGCGCAGTACCGTGAATTGGCGGCATTCGCTCAGTTTGCATCTGACTTGGATGATGCGACACGTGCTCAGCTTGAGCATGGTCAGCGCGTAACCGAGTTAATGAAACAAGCGCAGTACTCACCTATGTCTGTTGCAGAAATGGGTCTTAGCTTGTTCGCAGCGAACGAAGGCTATCTAAAAGACGTTGATTTGAACAAAATCGGTGCATTTGAAACAGCTTTGATTGCTTTCTTCAACAGCGAATTTGCTGATCTGATGAAGTCAATCAATCAGTCCGGCGACTATAACGACGAGATTGCTGCTAAGTTCAAGGCAGGGATTGAGAAGTTCAAATCTACCCAAACTTGGTAAGCACTTTGTTGAAGTAACTTGCAACGAAGTAATGCGGTCTGTAAACCAAGGTTTACAGACCCTACACTGAGTGAGGAATAGAGGCGGAACTATGGCAGTCGGAAAAGAAATTAAGACACAGATTGCGAGTATTGGTAGTACGCGCAAAATTACCAGTGCCATGGAAATGGTGGCTGCGTCTAAAATGCGCAAAGCCCAAGATCGTATGCGATCCTCCCGCCCGTATGCCCTAGGCATCAAAGGTGTTATTCAGCACGTTGCCAAAGCAAATCCTGAATATAACCACCTTTACATGCAAGAGCGTGAAGTGAAACGCGTTGGTTTTATCGTCGTTTCGTCTGATCGTGGTTTGTGTGGCGGCTTGAACGTAAACGTGTTCAAGAAAGCTGTTATTGCTATGAAAGAGTTCCATGAGCAGAAAGTCGAAATCGACATCTGTGCACTGGGCAACAAAGCCATTACTTTCTTCAAAAACTATGGGGGCAATGTTATTGCTGCCAAAGGTCATTTAGGCGACTCACCTGAACTTGCAGATCTGATTGGATCTGTAAAAGTGATGCTCAACGCCTTTGAAGAAGGAAAAATTGACAAGATCTTCATAGTATCGAATGAATTTGTTAACACGATGACACAACAACCCGTCGTCGAACAAGTTCTTCCAGCGCGGGCAGACGATAACGGAAATGAACAACTGAACCGTAGTTGGGATTATCTGTATGAGCCAGATGCAAAAGAGCTGCTTGAGGCGCTTTTCATTCGCTATATAGAGTCGGTTGTTTATCAAGCAGTTATTGAAAATATCGCCTGTGAGCAAGCAGCACGTATGCTAGCGATGAAGAATGCAACAGATAATGCCGGTGACCTGATTGATGAGTTGAAGATGGTTTACAACAAAGCTCGTCAGGCAGCGATTACCCAAGAAATTTCTGAAATCGTGAGTGGTGCGGCAGCTGTTTAATGCAGTTCACAGGTTTAAAAGTTAAGAGGATCCGGACATGAGTAGCGGACGTATTGTTCAGATTATCGGTGCGGTTGTCGACGTGGAGTTTCCACGTGACTCTATACCGAAGGTTTATGACGCGTTAAGCGTCACGAAAACCGGTCTGACTCTTGAAGTTCAGCAGCAGCTGGGCGACGGTGTAGTCAGAGCCATTGCGATGGGTCAAACCGAAGGTGTAAGCCGTGGTCTTGACGTCGTCAATTCAGGTGCGCCAATTTCTGTACCTGTAGGTACAGCAACCCTAGGTCGCATCATGGATGTTTTGGGTAACCCAATTGATGAAGCGGGCCCAATCGGTGAAGAAGAGCGTATGCCTATTCACCGTAAAGCACCTTCCTACGCTGATCAAGCAGCTTCTAACGAGCTGTTAGAAACCGGTATCAAGGTTATTGACCTTGTTTGTCCATTCGCTAAGGGTGGTAAAGTCGGTCTGTTCGGTGGTGCGGGTGTAGGTAAAACCGTTAACATGATGGAATTGATCCGTAACATCGCGATCGAGCACTCAGGTTTCTCTGTGTTCGCGGGTGTGGGTGAGCGTACTCGTGAGGGTAACGACTTCTACTACGAGATGAAAGAATCCAACGTATTGGATAAAGTATCTCTCGTATACGGTCAGATGAACGAGCCACCAGGAAACCGTTTGCGTGTTGCGCTAACAGGTTTGACCATGGCTGAAAAATTCCGTGACGAAGGTCGTGACGTACTGTTGTTCGTTGACAACATCTACCGTTACACCTTGGCCGGTACTGAAGTATCTGCGCTTTTAGGTCGTATGCCATCTGCGGTAGGTTATCAGCCTACACTGGCAGAAGAAATGGGTGTACTGCAAGAGCGTATTACCTCAACTAAAGTGGGCTCTATCACCTCTATCCAAGCGGTATACGTACCTGCGGATGACTTGACTGACCCATCTCCAGCGACCACCTTCTCTCACTTGGATGCGACCGTTGTATTGTCACGTCAAATTGCTGAGTTAGGTATCTACCCTGCGGTTGATCCATTGGATTCAACTTCACGTCAGCTGGATCCTTTAGTGATTGGTCAAGAACACTACGATGTTGCACGTAATGTACAGGGTGTTCTTCAGCGTTATAAAGAGCTGAAAGACATCATTGCCATTTTGGGTATGGACGAGCTTTCTGATGAAGATAAGCAAGTTGTATCTCGTGCACGTAAAATTCAGCGTTTCTTATCTCAGCCATTCTTCGTGGCCGAGGTATTTACCGGTTCTCCTGGTAAGTACGTGCCACTAAAAGACACCATCAGCAGCTTTAAAGGTATTTTGGAAGGTGAATACGACCATATGCCTGAGCAAGCTTTCTACATGGTAGGCGGCATCGAAGAAGCGATTGAAAAAGCCAAGAGCATGAAGTAAGTTCTGGCGGAACCTTTTAAGAGGTAATCAACATGGCTGTAACTGTTGAATGCGAAATCGTAAGTGCTGAAGAAGAAATCTTCAGAGGCAAAGTCGAGTTCGTTTCAGTAACAGGAAGCTGGGTGACTTGGGTATTATGCCCGGTCACACTCCGCTATTAACGGAACTGAAACCAGGCCCGATCGAACTGCGTAAAGAAGGCGGTGAGCAGGACATTTTTTATGTCTCTGGTGGCTTTATTGAAATACAGCCTTTCAAGATAACGGTGTTGGCTGATACAGCCCTACACGCGCAGGATCTTGACGAAGCTGCAGCAATGGAAGCTCAGAAACATGCTCAGCATGCCATTTCTGATAAGTCTGGCGAGTTCCAGTACTCACGTGCTGCTACTCAATTGGCTGAAGCGGCTGCGCAATTGCGTACTTTACAGCAGATTAAGAAAAAATTGGGTAAGTAAGTCTATAGCGACTGACTACCGGTACAAGAAAAGCAGCTTTCGGGCTGCTTTTTTTTATGCTTAAAAATGCTCTAGGGAGTCAAGAGTCGCATATCGGTGTAAAATATCCCTTTGCGATTATCCCGTCAGGAGAAAAATGGATGAAAACAGACATCGTTATTTTAGCGGCAGGTCAAGGAAGCCGAATGAAATCTGCCCTACCTAAAGTCCTCCATCCCTTGGCTGGAAAACCTTTACTATTCCATGTAATTGACAGTGCTTCACACATAACCGATAGTCAGCTTCACCTTGTCATCGGGCATGGTGCCGATCAGGTTGAATCCGCCATTCGCGATAGCGCAGCAGACGTAAAGCTTGCCGTACAAGCTCAGCAGTTAGGTACAGGCCATGCCGTAGCCCAAGCTCTACCCAACTGTGCGGAAGACTCCATCGTGTTGATTCTCTATGGTGATGTGCCTTTAACCCCAAACACGGTGTTTACATCACTGATTACCGAAGCAAACAAAGGGCAATTGGCTCTGTTAACTGTTACTTTAGATGATCCAACGGGATACGGTCGAATTCTTCGCAATCATAACAATGAAGTCGTTGCGATTGTTGAACAAAAAGATGCCACGCCAGAAGAGTTACAGGTAGAAGAGGTCAATACTGGCATCTTAGCCGTCCATGTGCGATATCTACGGAAATGGTTACCCTTATTGTCGTCTGAAAATGCTCAAGGTGAATACTACCTAACGGATATTATCGCAATGGCGGCTGCAGATGGTGTACCGATTGCAGCGATACAACCTCAGTACGAACAAGAAGTACAAGGCGTGAATACACGTTCGCAATTGGCTCAGCTTGAACGTTGGTATCAACAACAACTCGCAGAGGCCTTGATGGCGTCTGGCGTGACGCTTGCAGATCCGAGCCGCTTTGATCTAAGAGGTAATTTATCCACAGGCACCGATATCTTTATAGATATTAACTGTGTATTTGAAGGTGACGTTGAGATTGCCGAACAGGTCAGCATTGGCCCTAACTGCATGATACGTAATTCACGCATTGGTAAACATACGGTGATTGAAGCCAATACCCATATAGACGGTGCAGAAATCGGTGAGCACGCGCATCTTGGCCCCTTTGCACGCATTAGGCCTGGCACTCAGCTGGGTAAGGCCACCAAGATTGGTAATTTTGTCGAAACTAAAAAAGCCGTCTTAGGGCAGGGCAGCAAAGTAAACCATCTGAGTTACATTGGTGATGCTATTATTGGAGAATCGGTGAATATAGGTGCAGGAACCATTACCTGCAACTACGACGGTGTGAATAAGTCGACAACCAAAATTGGTGACAACGTCTTTGTCGGCTCAAACACAGCCTTGGTTGCACCTGTGGATATCTCTGCCAATGCCACGATAGCTGCAGGATCTGTAATTACCAAAACCGTTGAAGAAGGCCAACTTGCCATCGCGCGGGGCCAACAACGTAATATTATCGGTTGGAAACGACCGCAGAAGCGTCAATCTTAAGGAGCAAGCGCATGTGTGGAATAGTAGGAGCTGTTGCAGCTAGACCCGTAGCTGAAATTCTGCTTGAGGGATTACGTCGGCTTGAATATCGCGGCTATGATTCAGCGGGAATGGCCTTGATTGCGGATAAGGATATCCACAGATTAAGACGGGCAGGTAAGGTCTCTGCCTTAGCCGATGCGTTATCCACAGAACCTTGCGCGGGCACACTGGAATAGCACACACGCGTTGGGCAACTCACGGTAAACCGAATGAAGTTAACGCACATCCACACATGTCAGGTGAGCAGCTAGCGGTTGTCCACAATGGCATCATCGAAAACTACGAACCCATCAAAGCTCAGTTGATTGAACAAGGCTACGTGTTTGCGTCGGAGACAGATACCGAAGTCGTGGCACACTTACTGGACCAAGCCATTCAATCCGGTATGTCTTTGAAACAGGCAGTACAAAATACTGTGTCGCAACTGGAAGGCGCGTTTGCCTTAGGAGTTATCCACAAGGACTTTCCTGATCTATTAGTGGCCGCACGAAAAGGTAGCCCTCTCGTCATTGGTGTGGGCATGGGTGAATATTTTATCGCCTCCGATCAGCTTGCCTTATTACCCGTTACCGATCGGTTTATGTTTTTAGAGGACGGTGACATCGCTTTACTGACACAAGATCAAGTTGAAATTGTGGATAAGTCTGGCCAGGACGTACAGCGATCTATTTCAGTGTATGAACATGGCATTAGTGCTGTGGATAAAGGTGAATTTAAACATTTCATGCTGAAAGAGATTTATGAACAGCCTGATGTAATGGCACAGGTGCTTGAAGGACGTATTGCCAACGGGCATGTTCTGGAACAGGCTTTTGGTGTAGATGCCAAGCATGTGTTTGATCAAATCAAGCAAGTTCAAATCGTCGCGTGCGGTACGAGTTATCATGCAGGCATGGTGGCAAAATACTGGTTTGAAGAATTGATTGGTTTGCCTTGTATGGTGGAAGTGGCCAGCGAGTTTCGGTATCGATCCGTGGTGATACGCGAAGGTACCCTGTTGATAACCTTATCCCAATCGGGTGAAACCGCCGACACCCTCGCGGCGTTAAGGGATGTTAAATCGCAAATTCTCGCCAGTTTGAGTATTTGCAACGTACCGGGTAGTTCATTGGTGCGTGAATCGAATCTCTGCTTAATGACCAATGCGGGTCCCGAAATAGGCGTCGCCTCCACGAAAGCCTTTACCTCGCAACTGGTTGCTCTTTTGCTGACCTGTTTGGTGATAGGGCGTCGTCATGGCTTAAGCTCGGAACAAGAAAAGCAGATCGTCACCGATTTGCAAAATTTACCGACCCTTACCCGCACCATTCTCGACCTAGACGAGCCTGTAAAAGCCATGGCTGAAGCCTTTGCAGAGAAGCATCATGCGTTATTCTTAGGGCGTGGCGCACTGTATCCGATTGCCTTGGAAGGAGCGTTAAAGCTAAAAGAGATTTCCTATATTCATGCAGAGGGCTACCCAGCCGGTGAATTAAAACACGGGCCTTTAGCGCTTGTGGATAAAGATATGCCCGTTGTCACCGTTGCCCCGAATAATGAAATGCTGGACAAGCTCAAAGCCAATTTACAGGAAGTACGTGCCAGGGGTGGTGAGCTGTTTGTGTTTGCGGGTTGTGAACAAACATTAAAATCTGAAGAGGGCATGCAAGTCATCGCCCTTCCGGCTTGCAGTAAACTGATGGAGCCGATTGTTTATACGCTGCCTTTACAGCTCCTGTCCTATCACGTCGCGGTGTTAAAAGGGACGGATGTGGATCAGCCGCGTAACTTGGCGAAAAGTGTTACGGTGGAGTAGGAGGATTGGAATATATCTTTTTGATTGTGGGATTTAAATAAAGTAGGTTACTTTTAAATATAGTTGGTAACTTGCAAATAAAGCTGGTAACTTAGCTCCGTATACTTTATGTGTAATGTCGGAGGTACGGAGCTTGACCAGCTTTTCCCTTGACTCTCGTTCACTTAAATGGGTTAAACAAGGTCGCGGAAAGGGGTCAGGAAAAGATTACCAACCCTGGTTGACCGTCAGAGACCTGCCTTCTGCTGGACGATCTCACCGCATCTGGGGATTCCAGACTCAGCGAACCCACCATCTGTTGTCAGACCTAGAGCTGGCGGCGTTCTTTCTGTTTGATTGGAATCCATCTGTCACTGATATCCGGGAGCAATACCCTCTCCGATTAGAAGATACCATTGAGCTTGCAGCGCAAGCGCGTATCCGTCATCCCGAAGTACGAGGACAAATTCAAGTCATGTCCACGGATTTTCTAGTGGACACTAATAAGCCTGAGCTTCCCAGAATGGCTATTCAGGTAAAGACCTCTTCAGATCTTTCTAATTCTAGAACCATCGAAAAACTGGAGCTTGAACGGCGTTATTGGGCGTTAAAGGAAGTTCCATGGTATTTGCTGACAGAAAAACAAATTCCCAAGACCGTCACCAAAAATATTGCCTGGCTGTATCCAGCGCAATTGGTTCTGGATGGAATCGAAGATACTCTGAATATGGCTTCCCTTTACTTGGGTTTCTTTATAAATCATCCGACTTTACTGATTTCTCAAGTTTCGATGATGCTCGATCAAGCCTATTCACTCTCTCCAGGCGAATCCCTGCAAAAGATACGTTCGCTGTTAGCCTTGAGGGTTTTCTTATTCGATATCAGAAAGCCTTGGTCAACGCTGGCTGTAGGGGAATTACAAGCATCTTCAGACATTGATTCATTGAGGAATTATTATGTTGCGAATCAATGATGTTGTGGCATTCGAAGAGGCTCGGTATCGAATTCTTGATGTCTCAGACATTCGATATACATGGATTAATGTTGATTCCGACAAAGCTTTCCCTGAACGGGTTTCCGTGGCAGAAGTGGAAGACTTCATTCTTTCTGAGACGTTAAAAAAAAATTGATGACCCCTATTCCCATCTTGCCGCTCAGCTCCCGGAACACGGCTCAGTAGCACAGCAAATTCGGGACAAGCGAATGGCCGTTATTGAGCCTTTACTACACCAACCGGATATCTATTATCGCAGTGGTCGAGGCGCACTGGTTCAGCAGGTTGTGAATGAATCTGGAACAGCTAAAAAAACACTATATGCTTATCTTCGCCAATATTGGCAGCGAGGTTGCATACCGAACGCGCTTTTGCCGGACTACGATAAATCAGGCGGGCGAGGAAAGAAACGCACAGCTTCAGGAAAAAAATTAGGGCGTCCAAGAAGTATAGCACCGGGTACTGGCGCCATTGTAGATACTGGCGTTGAACGCATGTTTCGCATTGTGCTTGATCGCCACTATCTGACGGAGAAGAATCATTCTTTACCCTATGCTCATCGACGCTTCGAAGACATGTTTGAAACGGCTCATCCCGATGTACCGAAAGAGAACTTCCCGACAGTTGCTCAACTACGCTATTTCTACGAGCGGGAATATGTCCGGCCTGAACGTATCCGGCTGAGAGCCAATAAAATTGAATATCAAAAGGACATCAGACCGTTACAAGGAACAGCCACAACTGGGGTTCACGGTCCTGGTGCACGGTACGAGATCGACGCGACTATTGCCGATATCTATCTGCTTTCCGCTGACAGACAAAAAATTATTGGCCGACCAACTTTGTACGTGGTTGTCGATGTCTATAGCAGATTGATTGCTGGTTTCTATGTGGGATTTGAAAACCCCTCCTATGTGACGGCTATGTTGGCACTGGTCAACGCCATGATCGATAAATCTCAGATATGCCAGTCTTTCGGTTATGACATCGAGCCAGAGGATTGGCCGTCGATTGGACTGCCGGACGCCATTTTGGCTGATCGTGGTGAGTTGCTGGGCCATCAAATTGAATATCTGGAGCAGGCCTTTGGTGTTCGGATTGAAAATACACCACCTTATCGTGGGGATGCGAAGGGTATCGTTGAGCGGCATTTTCGTACTATTCAAGCAGACTTCAAGCCGTTTGCACCAGGAGTGGTTGCTGGAACCACCATCAAAAAGCGCGGCGGGAAAGATTATCGGTTGGATGCAACACTTACATTGGACGAATTCACTAAAATAATTATCGGCTCTATCCTGCATCGCAACCAGAGTTCGGTATTGGTCAAGTATGACCGCGATCCGGATATGCCGGATATACTCGCACCTGTACCAATTAATATCTGGCAATGGGGTATTCAAAATCGTAGCGGACGGCTACGTAACACATCGGAGTCGGCGCTGAAGCTGGCATTGTTGCCTCGTCAAAAAGTAACGCTTTCCGATTACGGTATTCAATGCTTCGGTGCCTTTTATACCTGTAGGGAGCTGCTGGCGTCTGGCTGGCTCCATAGAACCGGGCAACAGCGACCTGGCCCCTTTATGGCGGCGTATGACCCCGCGGTAACCGACATCATTTATGTCTTCCCAGATGCAACAAAATCAGATTATTGGGAGTGCTCGCTAACAGACCGCTCAAGGGAATTTAGGGGCCGGTCGATGTGGGAGTTATGGGACAGCCAGCAGCAACAACGAAAATCAACAGCAGCAGCTAAATTGAAAGAGAGGGAAAGCAAAAGATCGCTGGAAAATGTGATTCAGGAAACCATCCAAAACGCGGAAAAGTTACGTCCTTCCTACTTTGGTGAATCAAAAACAGGAACTTTGGCTGGCATCAATCAAAACCGACTGGAAGCCCGTGATCAGGAACGCCAGAAACGTCGAGCGGATAACAAGGCTACTGAGCCGAAACCCAAAGCAGATGTCAGGTATTTGACTGATCAGCCCGAAGATGGGGCTTTCCCAGATTTTCTGGATGACCTGTTTGGAGATGATGAATGACGTTACCCAAAGGCATGGTGCAGGCAATTTATAATGATACCGGGATCAGACAGTACCAAGGAAACCCGCTCATTGAAGCTTTGCCGCCGATTCTGGACCGGCGTCAGCTAAAGGACGGGTTATCGGGTCAAATTACGTTTCGCCCAACCGACGTTTATCTTGATGGCCAGACCCGTATTCATGTCATATCTCAATTACTTGATAATTTTTTCCAGCCGCTATCCCGTCACATTGAACTGGAGTCAAAATTATCAGTCATGCTTCGACAAGGGTATGTTGGCAGAAATCTGGCGACAGGCGAACTGAATGCCCATATCCAGAATGGTTATGAGCGTGTCATGCAGGGGGATTTGGCTGTTTTCCGGTTCGAGCATGTGGAATCCACCGCTAAGAGTCTGGCTTTCATCGGTTGTTCTGGTTCAGGCAAGACAAGCTCATTGAACCGTATTCTGGCAACCTATCCCCAGTTGATATATCACGAAGCTTACAACTTCACACAGATCGTTTTCCTTAAAATTGACTGCCCGCATGACGGTTCGTTGAAAAGCCTGTGTCATAACTTCTTTCGGGAAATTGACGCGGTACTCGCCACGAATTACGTACGTCGCTACGTGGAAAAACGACATAGCGTAGAAACCTTGATTGCGGTAATGGCACACATTGCCAACACCCACGCAATTGGACTGTTAGTGATTGATGAAATCCAGCATCTGAGTGTTAAGAATTCAGGTGGTGCCGAGCGCATGCTCAATTTCTTTGTCACACTGGTTAATGAAATTTCGGTCCCGGTTGTCATGGTGGGGACACCAAAGGCCAGATCTGTCTTTGAACTGGATCTGCGGTCCGCTCGTCGTGGTGCAGGTTTTGGTTCAATACTATGGGAGCCTTTAAGCAAACCATCAGGCGAGCAGGAGGTATCCCGTACCGAGTGGGGAGCCTTCACTGGCCGTTTGTGGAAGTATCAATGGCTGACTAAAGCATCCCCTGAAGTGACCGATGAGATTAGATATACTTGGTACGAGCTTTCACAAGGCATTATGGATGTCGTCATCAAGTTGTTTGTTTTGTCACAGATCCGGGCTGTTGTCACCGGCATTGAGCGCATTACCCCCGCCTTGATGCGAAAGGTCTACCAGGATGAGCTAAAACCTATCCACCCCATGATTGATGCGTTACGGTCGGGTGATATGACAAAAATTGCGCGTTACTCAGATCTGACTATCCCCGACGTGGATAGAAAAATACTGGAACTGAGCCACCTGCTGCGTTCCAGCCAGGAACGCATTGATACCGTAGTCAAGTATGGGGGTAATGAACAAGCTGTTCGTTTGCATAATATGCTGGTTGATATGGGGTATGTCTCTGAGCTGCTTGAACCTCTGATCAACAGAGCTTTTGAGGATCATCCAGGCCTTGTGATGAAGGATCTTATGCCGCTGATCCTCTCTTGGTATCAGAGTGCAGAGATAGAAAAGCCAGCGTCATCCACCCCCAAACTTAAGGCGATGAAGAAAGCTGACTGGCATACCTTGGATTCAGAAGACTTGCGCTTTCTATTCTCTCAGTCCGCCAATGAGGAAACCTTCCAGGAATCACTTGGCTGCAACGGCTTGCTTTTTGATGCCCAAGACTGGGTTAATTCCTTTGGGTGATGGCCGTGTTGAACTTTCCTATACCTTACACAGAGGAGTTGATGTATAGCGCCGTGGCAAGAGCGGGTGTCCGGCAAGGGCTGACCAGCCCAAAGCAACTGTTGGATGAGGTCTTCGAATCTCGCAGTATTATCGCAACGATAGACTTACCTAACCATATTGCAACGCTCTCTCGCTGGCTTCCAGAGGAGTTCACACCCGAAAGATTGATCTACAACCATACTTTATTTCCGCTTTACGCACCTTTTGTTCCTGAGGCTCGACGGCTTCAGTGCATGAATTGGTTGTACCAGGGTACTCAGGGTGCCGCTCATCTGGCATTAGGAGTTTCCGCCTCTCGCATTAAATCCCCGCGTTTTGTCAGGTACTGCCCCGGTTGCATAGCCGCTCAACGTGAACAATTTGGTGAGTATTTTTGGCGACGAGAATGGCAGGTTGCCGGAGTGGAATCGTGCCCCGAACACGGTGTGTTGATGGATACGCGGATTGCTCGCCCCCTGATTGAACGTCATCGCTTTATCGCTGCTGCACCTGAACACTGTCATGTGACTAAACAGCAAAAGGGAATGGAAGTATCTGATTGGATAACCACTCAGGTGCGACGGTTGTTAGTTCGGCCGGCGCAAGCGTCCCCCAGTTTTGAGCAATGGACAGAGTATTATCGCAGCCTTGCTTATCGACTGGGTTTTTATCGGGGAAAAGCCCAAGTTGACCACTCGGTGATAAAAAATAAGGTATTAAAGGTGTGGCCTGCCGCTTGGTTAATCCGAAACCGTCTGATGCCTCCCAGTTCCGATATTGATGACTCAGACTGGCTGAAAGCAATCTTCCGCAAGCATCGAAAAAGTTTCAATTATCTTCAGCATATTGTTGTTCATCAGGCATTGCTGGATAAGCAATGGCAGATAGACGATGTGCTTGATGAAGTTAGGCGGAAACCAACACGTAAAACGCCACAACAAGTTAAGGTTGTGATGCAACAGTCGAGCAGTCAAACGCCAGATCAGGAAGCTTGGCTCGAATTGTTGTCATCTCGTCAACCCCTTCAAGCCAGAAAAAAATCACCAGACTTGTATGCCAGGCTCTATCGGAATCATCGCGACTGGCTGTTGGACGTTAACCATCGCTATGCACAAGACAAGGCAAACCATAACGTACCACGTATTGATTGGGACAAACGGGATCGGGAATATCTGCAAGCACTTCGACAACTGGTTACGTTTTTGAATGCAAATAAACAAGGGCCCAGGCGCTCAAGAACCTACTACCTTAAGTTGCTTGGCAATCTCTCAACCCTTGAGAAAAACCTCCATCAAATGCCATGTACATCGGCATTTTTGGTGGCTAATTCGGAAAGCGTTCCCCAGTACCAGATCCGACGCTTGCAAAATGCCTATGACGATTTACGGGTTCTCTTTGACTCGCCGCCAAGGTGGCGATTGTTGCGAAACGCCGGATTGAGTGAAGAACGAATGATGGAGCCTGCCAGGCAGTATTTGGAAAATTTAGTGGATACGGAACATGAAGTTCAAAGGTGTAGAAAATAACAGTGTTATCCGGGAGATTGGCTCTTTATTTCGCCGCCATGATGGCCCTGATTGGCACATTAATGTCAAACTGGCACCAGGCCAAAAGAAACAATATTTTGGTGTCTCTCAAATTCCGGTCTTAGCAAGACGCAGGGTGGTCAATGCAAGCGAACAACCACGCCCTGCCGGATTCCAGTCCCGTATTGTGATAGAAAATACTCGTCATTGGCGTACTGAACCTATCGAAGCCTGTCCAATTCCGGTGGTAAATCGGCAGGATGATGGACAGCAATGGTGCTTTAATTTTGAATTTGGTGGAACGCAGTATTATCTTCCTCAGCTCGAATTAGCGCGAGTGCTGTTCTTCCACCACGCCTATATAACGCGTTTAGCTTTGATCCCCAACGGACTCTCTCAGGAGTTTGATGTCCAGCGCTCAGATAAGTTGAGCAAGGCGCTCGTCAATATTCTGCCAACCTGCACTCTGCCGCTGTACGTCAGAGGTGACTATGCATTAAGACGGTTGTTAGCCTGGATATTGCTGGATGAGGAAGCTAAGCTGTCTTTTGAAAGTGTTGCCCGCTACCAACTTCAAAACGGTTATGACACAGACAAGTACCGTCTGTGGCGTTTTCAATTTGAACCACCACCGCTCGCAGGTGTTGAGCTGACACTTCGTGGTCATTACGATCAGGAACGAAAAGCATTTTTTGTGTATGAGATTTATGGTGTTTCTAATCTAACCGGTGATTGTCCCGCCTATGTCGATTTTGTCGATCCCCGATTCGCTGAGAGGCGAGCAGGCCAGGGGTATGCTGTTCGACCGGGCCCGCAATCCGGCCCAGAATTGGAAATTGATGACGAACAAGAGCCAGATACTGATCAAACAGAAATCCGGATTGAAACGCCAGCCGTCGCATTTGAGTTTGCTAATCCCATTCGGACAACTCGCATAGGTAAGGGAAAAGGACAGACTGGCTGTTTGGGCCAGGAGGGCGACTCGTCAGACTCTCCAGAAAATACTGGCTTTGAAGTAAGTACGGATGAGGCCAGTACTCACGGTACATTACCTTCAGCAGATTATGATGGCATGGAAGACAAGAGCGACGACGCACATCTCTATGCGGATAAATTTGAAGCCTTTAACGCTATGGTGCTGCAATTGGTTGGCATGTCGGGTTACCGCCACATCCACAGGGAAATCCGAAAGCTTCCCACTATTGATGGTTACTCCAAACACTTGCTTGCAGATGGTAACCCACGTTGTCTGGCTTTTCATCGAATTGAAAAGGATGGTCAAGAGTACGCATTGATAGAAGTGGATACTTCCGATAATAAGAACAGACTATCGACACTCCTGTTGAAGCCGCATGTCCAATTTGATTGGGAACGCACTCTTCGAGAGTTGGAAATCAGGTTATTAAAAAAATCACTGGCATGGCCTACAACGCTAATCAAAAAGCTCTTTAGTGATAGATATAAGCGTGTGCCTCATCCAAAATCATCATCTGAAAATAAAGGATTCCTTGAAAATGAGTCAATTAAACATTGGGCTGAGCGAGTTTATAAGGAGATTAGATTATCGTAACATAACCGTTTTAACAATATAGCAGTCGAGAAACTTATTATCCTGGACTATGATAGCTACTCAAGGCAAAGCTCTTTACTTGAGCTGAGCGAAATCACATCCGTTGTTCTGTTTGGCTTGGCATTTAATTGAATAAAAAAGGAAATTTTTTAAAACACATTTTATTGCGACAATACTGTTTGATTCCGCCCATTGTTCTTTGCCTCGTAAAGTGCGCTGTCTGCTTGTCGGATAAACATTTCCATAACTATTTCGGTTGTATTGGCACTGCTTTTATTTAATGGCAAGGCTGATATCCCCAAGCTTATAGTCCATTTAACAATTTCTCCCGCATCACCAGCCACGGATATATCCTCAACGTGCTTTCGAATCCGCTCTGCAAGATTTTCTGCATCAGTTATATTGGTATCAGGTAAAATAATCGCGAACTCTTCCCCACCAAGTCTAGCAACGAGGTCAGTTGCTCTTGACTGTTTTACACATAAATCTGCAAGCGCGCAGATAACGCGATCTCCGGTAGGGTGACCAAAAGTATCATTGATGCTTTTAAAATGGTCTATATCGAGTAAGATTAGAGAGCACTCAACTCCCGAGCGAGCACTTCGAGTTGTCGCTGATTTAAGTAGGTTATCGAAGTGACGCCGGTTTGCAACACCTGTTAGCGGATCTGTTTGGGAGGACTTCTCTAAAGCGAGTTGAAGGTTGTAACGATGATAATAACTCCATGAAAAAACGAGCATAATGAATAAAGTTGAAACGCTCGATTGCACTGAAATCTGAAAATAAGCGTTTTGTATCAACTCATCCAGTACGCCATGGTTTTCGGTTAGAAAAACATAGGAAAGAGCAACAGTAAGAAAAAAAATCTGAATGTAGATTGAGAAGCCGATGAGAACAAAAAAGATAAAAAAGGGATAGAGTGCCACATTACTCACTGTTGTCACTAAGTCTTCGCCAGTATGCTCTATTATTCTTATACCGAGATACGCAGAAAAAACCAGCGTCACTAAAATTATTGCCGTAACTAATTTCAAACTACTTGATTTTAAAATGATCCAAGCAGGTATAACTAATAAAATAAAGTAAAGTCTCAGCTGCAATAACTCACTCTTTATTTCAGGATGCGATTTGTAATCAAAAACACCCTCGGCAAGCCCCAAAGGAATGAGTATCAGTAAAATCGCTACTGTATATAACCGATGGTCGTTAAATTTCTTATTTAAATAATCACTGCTAAGTTCGAGCCTGCTCAACTGAACTATTGCGGTCAAAGCATTCTCGTTTTTATAAAACATCATTTATATCCAAACTTCAGTGAAAATTCTTGAGAACGCTTTAAAAGCGTTTTTCGTTGTGATGAAAAAATTTACTGGCCTGCGGTAAGAGTATAGCTGAGATATCCTGAATAAGAGTGTGTCCAAGTTTATTAGGGGTAGTGTTCAAGAGACTATAAAATCTTCTTTGTCATTGGTAATAACTCGTTTTCGACTGGCTATAGATGCTAACGTATTGGTAATTTGAACAGTTTTCGTGATTGGCAATAATGAAATATGTGACTGACGTGAGACTTGATGCCTTAGTAGCTGAAACAATTGCTGCTATTAACACCGCACGTTTTACGCCCGCCCTAATGCGTCTCCTGAATGCGATATGTCACTATGACAATGCCGTTGTCCTCGGATATGGTGCCGGTAAGCATCCGGTATACTTGTATGACTCACTCGAAACCAGCCGTCATTTGTTGTTCCAGGATTATTTGATGAATAAATTTCAACAGGATCCTTTTTATAATCAGCTTCTGATCAGGCAAGAGGGTGTATTTAACCTGGCTAAACTCATACAAAAGAATGTTCATCATGAATACTTGCGGCAGTTCTATGTACAGACTGGCTGGAAGGATGAATTGTGTATAACTATAAATTTAGATCATGAGCGCAATATCCTGATATTTCTGGGTATTACGGAAGCAGGTGAAAATTTCACAACGACGCATATCGAGCATTTAACGTCAAAATTCTCTGTAATTAAAGCGTTATGTCAACAGCATTGGCGGCATGCTACATTTAGTTTATCTCAGTCGCTACATGAAATTTCCATAAGCCGCATGACTATGAGACGTTACATTGACGAGTCACTAGAGGTATTCGCACAGACATTACTTACCAAACGTGAGCAGCAAGTTGCAAGCCTCTTGGTTCAAGGAGCAGACAGCAGTGAAATCGCGAAGCAGCTCGGCCTGTCTATCGGAACAATAAAAAACTATCGCAAGAGGATTTACACCCAATTACGAGTTAATTCAATCAGTGAGTTGTTTAAGTTATTCCTCAATCATCTGATAACGCACTCGCCAGACTAATTGCAAAAACTATCCCTAAAGGGACATAGAACCAATCCGGTTAACTGTTTAGTGTTGTATTTTTGATTCAACAGAGCAGGGTTGAAAATGAACACTACACTGATAGAAGATTTGGAATGTAGGGGCTTAATTGCCCAAGCGACAGATATCAATGCCATCAAAGCGCTGTTGTGCACACCTCAGGTTGTATACTGTGGCTTTGACCCTACAGCCGGAAGTCTACACATTGGGCATTTAGTACCGTTAATCTTACTCAAGCGATTTCAAGATGCAGGTCATAGGATTATCGTATTGCTTGGTGGGGCTACCGGTCTGATCGGTGATCCAAGTTTTAAAGCGATAGAGCGAAGCCTGAACAGTACGACAACAGTCTCTAACTGGGTAAATGAACTGGCTACTCAAATTCTAGATTTAATGTTGCCTAAATTAAGAGAGCCGCTGACGCTGGTAAACAATGCAGACTGGCTTAACGAGGTTAACGTAATTACATTTTTCCGCGACGTTGGAAAACACTTTTCTATCAATAACATGCTAAACCGGGAATCAGTCAGACAGCGTTTGCAACGCCCCGACCAGGGTATATCTTTTACCGAGTTTAGTTATAGTTTGCTGCAGTCCTATGATTTCGCAGAGTTGAACCGCCGGTTCGGTTGTTGTTTACAGGTTGGTGGTAACGACCAATGGGGAAATATTCTGGGAGGTATCGACTTTACCCGTCGGCGAAATGGCAGTGATGTCTTTGGTTTGACGCTTCCGATCATAACAAAATCAGACGGGACAAAATTTGGTAAATCCGAAACTGGTACGGTGTGGTTAGATGCAGGTAAAACGTCTCCTTATGCTTTCTATCAATTCTGGTTGAATACGCCGGATGCAGACGTTTATCGCTTTTTACATTACTACACCTTTATAAGTTGTGATGAAATTGCACGACTTCAAGCACATGATAAGTCAAGTCAGTCAAAGCCGCAGGCACAACATGTCTTGGCGGAGGAGTTGACTCGTTTCGTCCATGGTGAGGCTGGTTTAGCTAGTGCACAACGGATTAGCAAAGCTTTGTTTCATGGTGAGGTGAATGAGCTGCAATTAAATGAAATAATGCAGTTACAACTTGATGGTCTGCCTACTAAGCAAATTGCAGGATTGAATTTAGTTGACGCCGTTGTTCAGAGTGGTTTGGCAATATCAAAACGTGCAGCTCGCGAACTCATAGCAGAGGGGGCAATTTCCGTGAATGGAAAAAGAGCAAGTACCGCACAATGTCAGCTTGGTTTGCCGCTGTATGAAAAATACTGGCTTCTGCAAAGGGGGAGAAAGCAATTCGTCCTTCTGGCCGCGTAGTGCACATTGATTAATGCCCGGAAGCTTTAATACAAATAAAGCATATGCGACACCGTTACAAACTTGCGGTGTGGGTATACGCCTTAATTTGGCTAGGAGTGAAGTTACCCATTAAGAGTATTGGTAACTTGTAAGTAACGGTAGCCAGCCTTGGAGCCTGTCTCTTATACACAAATCCCCGCTAAGAAATTAGCGGGGATTTTTTTTGGTGCGCCGGGCATGGCGCGCAGCGCCTTGACGGGCGCTATCTGCTGATTGTGGTGATTAGCAGATGACTTGGAGGTGAAAGTCCTCTACACACCGGCAAGGGGAAGTGTTAGCTGAACGGCAAGGGTGTTCACTGTGAGGTGAAATCTGAAGGAAGCTGAAAGCAAAATGCTGGCCTGACGAACAGGAAGCGGTTTAGGCGTTGTAGCAGGGTAAGGTGGCCAATATCGCCAAAGTCCAATACTTGCATGGAATGCTGCAACGTATAACCGACAGGCATAAGCAGGAAGGTCGCGCGAATTACCCTGGGAGGTCTGATAGTCTGCCAAAGTGCTACTAACATCATGAGGTGTTGGGATGGACTACCAGAAGTCAGCCGAAGCCGTAGTAGTGTTGCTAACCAACAGCATGAAGGGCCGAACATGTTTTAACCGTGATTAGGATACTGGTACTCTATGATGATTGATGATGCACAAGCGCAGGAAACTGCGGCCATGGCCAGAGGAAGCGAACAGAATTCGCCGGTGCTGCGTTATGGTGCTGAAATTGACGCGGCGGCCAGTGGGCGAACGAAAACGGAAGTGCCGTTGACGATGGACGCGGTGATAACCCGAGAGAATCTGATGCTGGCCTATCAGCGGGTGGTGGAAAACAAAGGTGCAGCAGGGATTGATAACCTGAGCGTATCGGAGTTGAAACCATGGCTGAAAGCGCACTGGCCAAGTGTCAGAGCAGCGCTGATAGCGGGTCGCTACCTGCCACGACGGATACGCAAAGTGGACATTCCCAAGCCAAACGGCGGGATAAGAACGCTGGGTATCCCGACCGTGGTAGACCGGCTTATCCAGCAAGCGATAGCACAAGTGCTCACACTGAAGGTTGAGCCGGGCTTCTCAATATCCAGCTATGGCTTCAGACCTCACCGCAATGCATGGCAAGCGGTGCGCCAAGCACAGCAGTACATCCAAAGTGGTAAGCGCTGGGCCTATGAGCATCTCGCCAGACTTGGAGGATGGAAAGACACCAAAAGGACAGGTAGAGCATCCGTTAAGGTTTTATGGGAAGGATGGTTCAAACTACAAACCATCCTTGAAGGTTACGATTTAGCCCGCGCTCTAGAGGCTGACTTGTGATCAAGAGACAGGCCTTGGAGCTGGCTACCAGAAAAGCTTCTGTTTTGTGCCATTACATAAAGGGAAGCTGTTTTTCTTCTCCTATTTGAGTGATCCCCAATGACGCCAAAAATCCAAATAGTAACGAACAGACCAGCAGTGACAAGGTAAACCAAAACATAACAACCTTTCTGTTAGCCCCCATGGCAATTGCAAATGCACCAGCGGCATGGATACCAATCAAAAATGGCCCCAGAAAAGCCAAGCCTGGAACACCAAATTTTTCCATAATTACATGTTTACGATCCGTTATGTCGTGGGCAACTTGCTCAGTTTCGGGTTTATTTCGCCAGCGCTTCATAAATAACTTAACTTTTTCACTGGCATAAATTATGGGTAACAGCGAAAGCAAATTTCCGAAAAAGCCTGCAAGTGCAGCGGGAAACCATGGTAACCCAGCAATAACACCCAATGGGACGGCAATCCAAACTTCGAGCACCGGAATTGCCGCCCCCACAAAGACACTGATATAGAGTAATAAGTCATTCATTTAGATTGCCCTTGCTGCTTTTTTTGTGAAGAACAAAACATATAAGCTTGGCACAACGATAAAGGATGCAATGGTGCCTGAAATAAGGCCACCCATTATCACAACGTTAAACGAGCGCCATAGGGGATCATTGGCGATAAGCAAAGGAAGCAGCCCTAAAATAGTAGTTATTTGTGTCAACATAATAGGGCGAAACCGTTGCATTAAAGCCGATTTGAGTGATTCAAGCTCAGATTTTCCTGCGTCTTTCTCGATATCAATTTGTTCGATAATTAGCATAGCATTCGACACAATAATCCCTATTAGGGCGAATATCGCTAAGTTCGCCATAAAATCGAAAGGCAGCCTGAAAATGATCAGTGCTAAAAGTAATCCAATGGCACAGAAGGGGATACTCAGTACGATGATTACTACTTTACGAAACGAGTTGTACTTGTGGATGAATAAAATGATCATCATAAGTACACAAAGTGGTAGGAAAGCAAAAATAGCTTCTGCGGTCACCTCGCTCTCTTCAATCTCTCCGCCAAACTCGATTTGCACTTTGCCGGTATTGCGAACTTGCTCCAACGTTTCTGCGATGTTGGAAACCAACTCTTTAGAGGTCATCGCCGGATTAAGCGCTGTCACCGTAAGGGTTGGCCGTAAGTTTCTCTTTTTCACAATTGACGGATGAAACTCTGTGTCAACGCGAGCAATTTCTGATAAATAAACGGTTTTATCAGAAGATTGTGAGAAAATCTGAATATTATTTAATTGCGACAGTGTCGCGTTATCTGTTGGCATTGCCAGCATAATAGGCAGCAAGAACTCTCCTTCCCGAAGCTCAGATGTACTCTCTCCGAGAGTATTTTTCCTAAGAGCGGAAAAAATGTCTTCTCGTGTGACTCCGGCATAGCTTGCAGCGGCCTGGTCTACATTTACCACTAAGCTGGGGATAGGTTGTTCCCAGTCCTGTTTGATGTTAATGGTTCCATCTACTTTGCTAAGCGCCTCTTGAATCGTTGCAGCAGCCTGTAATAAATCACTATGGTTGTTGCCGATGATTCTAATGGCTGCTTCGCCTGGAGGCGTGGAACCCATGAAAAACGGGTTGATCCCGAGCTTGGCATAGGGGAAAACGGGAGGCATCTCAGCCCTAAGTTGGCTTACAAAGGCCGCAACATTGGTTTCTTTACTAAGATTGATAACAAAGTAAGCGGTATGCGGAGCCGGATCTGGCGGATTCAGGCCCAAGATAAAGCGTGGCCCCCCTTCACTAACATACGCAGTAGCGCCTGTAATCTGGGGAAAACGCTGTTCCTCTGCAAGCCATCGCGTCATTTCTTGTGCAACTTCAGCTGTGCGGTTTGCAGGTGTGCCCGCTGGGAGCTCAAGGGATATTTGCATTTGTGAGCGCTCAGACGGTGGAAAGAATGCCTCTGGAATGGTCGCAGATAAAAATAAGGATAGGAGCAGGCTTGCTGTCGCACCTGCTAAAAATGCTTTTGGCCAGCTAATGACTTTGTCCCAAAAGCGAGACATGATCATCATTAAGCGCGAGAGCTTACTTTGCTCAGAAGTGTTTTTCCCTTTCCTTATAGACCACTGGGCCAAAATCGGCACCAGCATAATGGCAACAAACCAGGAAATGATTAGCATGACGCCAATAACGATGGTTAGCGTCTGCATATAAATCGCAGTGATATTATCGGTGAACATAGGTGGGGCGAATGCCAGGATAACCGTTAGACTAGCAATCAGCATTGGCGTACCCAGTGTCTTTCCGGCGTGTAAGGCTGCTGATTTACCAGACTCACCTTGATTAATACGTTTTGAGATATCCTCAACAATCACCATCGGGTTATCAACCAAGATCCCAAGTGCAATGATAAACGAGGCGATACTAACCTCATTAAGCTCAACACCAAGCACACGTAAAACGACTAATGTCATAATGCCTGTAATGGGGACAGCAAGTCCCACCAATGAACCAGCGCGTAAACCCAGGGCGATAACGGTGACTACAGTTACGACCAGGATCGTTTCCAGAAGGGTTGAAATCATTTTGGATATGACTTGATTAACAACTTCACCTTGGTCGGTAATGATTTTCAATTGAAAGCCAGCGGGTAAATCGTATTCCCACTGCGCTATTTGTGTACGAAGGCGATCATTGAAATCGACCATGTTAACGCCGGGTGTCATATAACCTGCAACAACAATAGCCTGCCCCCCATTTAGATAGGCGGCGGTATTAAGCGGTTGTGCAGTTGTCCTTATTACATCAGCTAGCGTATCAAGTGGTAACTGGCTGCCGTCCGGCAGCACAATAGGTATCGCTTTAATATCGTCAATAGAGTTGTAGCCGCCTCTGACATAAATACGACTCTCTTGGTCGCTAAAATTCACTCTGGCAATATCATCAAGCGTATTGTTTTTATGCAATTGCAGGTAGATATCATTAGGCTTGATCGAAAATTTGGACGCAGCAAACGGCTTTAGATTGATAGTCACTTGCTCTTCAGTGACACCATGCAAGGTGACTTTATCCATACCGGGGATATCGTAAAGAAAATCCCGCAGCTCACTGGCTTTATTTCTGAGTTGCTCAAACGTGTGATTGGGGGCACTAAGCGCAACAGTCATTACGGCAACGGCGTCATAACTATCGTTAACAAAAGGCCCAGACACTCCCTCGGGAAGTGAGTTTTGCACATCCTGCATTTTCGCTCTGACTCTGAGCCATGATTGCGCGTAGTCTGGTGTTCCGTCCTTAATCTCCAAAGAGATATGGATCTCTCCAGCACGAATAGACGTCGTGATATTTTTAGTTTCTTCCAGTTCACGCAAAGCACGTTCAACCGGGCGCGCCAACAGCGATTCCGTTTGATAAATATCTAAGCCAGGGTGGTAAGCGGTAATCACAGTGACATTTATCGGTAGTGTGGGCTCTTCCTGCGACGGGTAACTCGGGTATAACGCCAATCCTATGCTCGTAAGCATAAAAAACAGAAAGAGCACTAAACGGCTGTTAGCAAGTGAGAAGCCTGTAATGGACATTAACGCGTCTCCCCTAAAATACGAACCTGTTGACCGTCACTAATAAAGGCTGCTCCGGCTGCTACGTATCTCTCTCCGAGTTCCAACTCAGCATTAATAATGTAGCCTGACGGTTGAATATCGACAATTTGTACAGGTTTTTTACTAACGGTATTGGACTCACCGTTAAAGGAGTAGAGGAAAGCACTGTTACTTGTCGCTTCAACATAAACTGCGCCGTGAGGAACTAATAGGACGTTTTCACTATTCTTCAATCGATAGTTCACTGCGACCACGATACCTGGCGGTAAAAAATGGCCCTCTGGCACTTGTATACGCAGTTTAACCGGCAAGCTCAAACCATTACTTGCGCGCTCTGCAATATGAGACATCTCAGCCTCAAAAGACGCTCCTTGATGACTAATACTGATAACCTGTTCATTTGTAGAACGTAGAGCATTTGCCAAAGCCACAGGGATTGATGATTCGACAATAAGTTGGGCTGAACTGTCGAAAGTAAAAATGACCTGATTCTGAGCCACCTCTTCAAAGGGCTCAATTTGTCTGGTAGAAACAACACCATCATAGGGGGCTTTTATTACTGCTTGCGCTAGTTCTCTTTCTGTAAGTCTGACTCGGCTTTGTGCTTCACGCACAGAGGCTTGAGCGGTTAAAAAAAGCGTTCGTGCGGCTTCCAGGTCTTGCTGTGAAACTGCATTATTTGATTTGAGACGATTAAGCCGTTCATAGTTTGCTTGGTGCTCTTCAAGCGCGATTTGCGCTCTTGAGGCTTCAGAGCGGGCGTTATCGACTGCGAGTTGATAAGGCTCAAGATCTAGTGTCGCCATGATATCGCCCGCTTTTAACCGGCTACCAATATCTACCTGCACCTTTTGCACTTTGCCAGGAACGCCAAATGACAGCTGCGCTCTGCTCTCTGTTTGTGTTATTCCAGAAAAGCGAGATTCTTGGTAATGTGCGTTTGCACCGACTTCATTGAGTGTTACCACTCGAATGTTCTGCTTAGTGGGCTCAGGTATACTTTCACTACTGCAACCCTGGAATAAGACAAGCAGGCTAACCAATGCGCACTTACTGAATTTCTTTAATAACATAACTGATCGTTCGAGTATATAAAGTGGCGAACTCATAACAAACCCTCTTGAGGTATGGCTTAAATATTAATTACTTTTTTGGTGTAAGAAGGGTCTGAACAAGCTGACGTAAAAGCTCCCGCGAATACTCAATATCCGCAGTCGCTATTTGGCAGGACAAACCATCAATGTAGGCAAAGATATAGTGGGTTATCTGCTCGGGTGTGAGCAAATAGCTTGCCTCATCTTTATCCTGTAATTTCTTAATCATGGCACAACAGGTGTCAAAGAGCTCTTGACCTGAATCTTGCACCGCTTTCTTAATTTCTGGGTTTCTGGATGACTCTGCGAGGATCTCCAGATACATAATAGTCCCTGTTTTATCGCCTGTGAGATAGGCCTCTTGCTCCAAAGCATCCATGAAATCACTAGCGCTCTCAATTCTTCTCAAAGCATCGAGATCTCTGGAAGAATAGCGTTTAGCGATTTCCAGAATGAGTTCATTTTTTGAGGCGAAGTATTGATAGAGGCTTGCCTGGCTGACTTTTGCAACACGAGAAATCTCCGCCATGCCAGCGCCATGAAAGCCCTTTTTAACAAAGCATTGGACGGCAGCATCAAGGATAGCTTCGATTTTGGCCTCTCGAGCCGCGTAATTCACTGGACGACCTAAATTAGACATAAAAGTACCACTTATTTTAGTGAGTGGTCAATCATATAAATGGCGGTGATTCTTGTCAACTGATATCGGGTGACGTAGAAGTGGATTTTTCTGAATGTTACTATCTTTATTATTTTTATAAAAATAGCTTTAGGGTTTTACGGGTAATCTGTTACCAACTTTATTAATTTGCAAAGGCTATTATCTTATTGATTAATAGGCCTCGGAGAGTAGTAAGTTCCCAACTTTATTTGATTGCCACATTGATGTGGGAGAGTAATAAAGTTTCCTACTGAATATGGAAGAAAAGCCAGTTATTGTTACTGGCTTTTTTATTCTTAGTCTGCAACGCTATATAGGGCTGCTCAGAAAATGGTAAGTGTTACCTAACGGTTAGGCTAATGAAAAGAGCTTAGTAGGGCCTCCAATGGATCTGATCATCATCGGCATCGTCGCGCTTTTGGCATCGGGATTAACATTCTTCTCTGGTTTTGGCGTTGGCACGATACTACTACCCGTATTTGCTATATTTTTCCCAGTGCCGATTGCTGTTGCCGCCACTGCAGTTGTGCATTTTAGCAACAATCTCTTCAAGCTAAGCTTGATGTTCCGACAAGCAAACTGGTCGGTTGTAGCAAAGTTCAGTGCTCCTGCTGCAATTGCCGCTTTTTTTGGTGCGGCTTCGTTAACCTTCTTTAGTCAATTGGCCCCTCTTTGGCAGTACAGCATCTCAGGTATGAGCTTTGAGATCACTGCCGTAAAAGCGGTAATTGGCAGCCTGATAGTATTGTTTGCCTTGCTTGAATTCTCTTCACGCTTCCAGGACTTAGCATTTCCAACTCGTTGGTTACCCA
>NZ_AONB01000018.1:0-91820 GCF_000585235.1 Nitrincola nitratireducens
CGGTTAACCGAAGAATGTCTCGGCTTTGGCATCCTGCGTCGCTCTATCGCCTACATCCATGTAGCGTAGTGCCCCAAGCCAACCAGCAAGGAGCTACTCAGCTTGGCCGTGGTTAACAACCACATTAAGTGAGCCTCTGTAGGCGACCGAAGGAAGTGCCCTTGGGTATGTTTGCTGTAAGCCATTCACAGCCAACGATGACAGACGAAGTAGGATCACTGGCTCAGAGACTTGATATTGGCAGCTAACGCGGCCAATAAAAAACTAATGCCTATTAACAAGGTTTGGGCTCATAGGTGTTAGCGGGCTCTTCCATTAGGTCGGCCAAACAAGGGCCAACCGATAAAATCGATAAGTCACCAATATTACCTGAGTAGGCTGGCGAAGAAAGCGCCCAGCCGCTATCGACGACACTGACGTCACTCCAAGTAGAAACTTGACGCTCAGCTTTCTTTGTATTGAGCTTTACCTGCCCAAGTAACTCCATTTTCATGCGTTTAAAGTGGCTCCGTTTTGGCACAACCTTGGCAGCGCCTCTGTTTGCAGGTCAAATGTCAGCAGCCTGGCTTTCAACGCATCTTCAAGAGAAGGATAACGCTCATGGGGTACCGTTAAGGCGGCAACCGAGACCCATGGTATCCAGTCAAAAGCCCTTCCTTTCTGGAGTACAACCAGTGCTCCCCAACCATCCGGCTGAAAGCCTGCCTCTTCCCAAGTTGAGGACCAAGCATTAACAGCTTTCCCTTCCATCGTTGGATAGGCGTAAATATCACCTACTTCTACAACATATTCAGCAGGCTTTTTTGCAGCCGGCTTGGGACGCTCTGGTCTGGGAGAGCGCAGGCGGTCGGCTAACTCAAGTAGCATGTGTTGTCGCTTATCAATGTATTTTTGCTTGAGCCCCTCCATACGTCTGATATCATGGCCATCGTCAATAACTGCAAGCGCCTTGGCAATGGCTTCAGAGCAAGCAATGCCGCGACGTTCAAATTGATCTGCCACAACAAGCCAGAAGGTGCACTCGTCATCACCATCTATTCCTGCATCACACTGCATTTTCCAAAGCACTGCCAAAAGTCGAGATCCGTCCATTGGTATTTTGCAAACCAGTGAGATTGTATTCTTCAAATCCGATGCATAATCATCTTGATAGAGTCCAACTCCCCAAGCGCCCATTCACTCCTCCTGAATTGATACTGTGGCGATAAACTAAATAGCTAACACCGCATTAAGGTGTGAACAACGCTACCACCTAGCATAACCATTGCACCGTAAACACAAAACCCAACCTTGAGCTGAAAATGCCAAGCATTGAGAATCACTCTTAAATGCTTTGTTAGCTGCCTTGTTCAACCAATGACTTTAAATATGCAACTTGTTGTGGTGAAATATTTGTATAATGAGGCAAATCTTCTGGCTTTATTAATATATTATGCTTCTTACATTGCTCAGACAGAAACTTGATACTCTCCATTAGAGATCGAGCTGTATCAGTATCTAAATGACATTTTAATTCTTCATTCTCATCGAGAAGAAGTTCATTTCTTCGTTGGATTTTACAAACTTCTAATTTGTGTCCGTCCGCACGCTTTTTTAAAACCTTTGCTTCTCTCGTGGATTTTTTATACTTTTTATTTGCGCCAGCCAACTCTTCTTCCAGATCAAATATCTTTTGAGATAGATACACAGTCAAAGGACTGATCTCTTGAGGCTTACCATGAAACTGTCGCCACATTTTTCCTTTATCACCATTTGGAGCCTCTTCCGAGTAATAAATCGTCTCTAACTCATCCCAATATTGTTCCACATAGTCTGACGCATCATTGAAGTTAAATTCGTATTCAAACACATCTTTAAAAGCCATACTTTTCTCCATTTTATATACTACAGCTAAACGAGCCTGTCGGATTAGACATTTTGAAATCAAAATACCCAGCATCAACAGCCAGCCCTTTACTATAATCTTTATTTACCGCCCAAATCGATGATCTGAATCACCTATTCAAACAACCTACACTCAATAACTAATGGGCTTCAAGGTTATTTTACCCTCAACTATTGAGTTTCACCTCATTGTTGCCCCTATGTTGCTATTTTCTCGATATTGTGTACCATGCAGTACATTAACCACTGCGCATTGACTTTGGTTTTACTCCTTAAGGTAAATCGATTCAGTCCCTTGTTGCTTTCTAGATTACCAAACACGGGTTCTACCGTGCCTAATCGCTGACTGTAAATCGGTGGATGTAAAGCGCTTCGCTACCTGACCACCACGCTCTGTCAGGCGTTGAGCCTTGGCTTCATTGAAAGTGATCGAGTCTGCAAATCTTGGATCACGTTTACGGAACTGATTATCTGCGATGTGTTGCAGGATATGCTCATCTCCTGAGCACTGCTTGAATTGACGCTGGATACCGAACAGCATCGGCTCCAAAGTGTGTTGTTCCTGCCCAGCACCGTAGGCTTCGGCATGTACTATAATCTGGTGTTTGCTGTCCACAGCAGCCACGCCGTTGTAGCCCTGAATCACACCCTTAGATGTCTTCATCTTGGCACTTTCAGGGTCAGTGATATTGCCTTTAACTGGAGTACCCCGTTGGCCGTACCGCTCAGGAGTCGTTGTTAAGTGTTTTTTTATCTTGGCTGAAACCTTTTCAAGCTTCACGATCTGGGCACGTTCACGGTCGGTGACCTCAATGGGTTGATCCTGTTGATCACCCGTTTGATGCGCTTTTAGCATTCGCTCTACGGCGCGATCAATCTTGGCTTTCTTACGATTCAACTCCGCATGTGTGCCACTCCACTCCTTGGCAGCGTTCGAGGGCATCTTGCAGCCATCAATCGCGAACATTTCCCGTCCGATTAAGTTTAAGCTATCACACACCATCAGAACATGCGTGAACAAGGGTGCTATCACCTCATCCATTCGAGAGATGAAATCGGCTAAAGTGCTGTGATGGGGTTGGCTGTCAGCTGACAGTGCCATGAACAGGACATTCTCACGGCAGGCTTGGGCAATCTTGCGGCTGCTGATAATGCCTCTAGAATAAGCGAATAACACGACCTTCAGCAGAATTGCCGGATCATAGGCAGGCGCGCCGTTATAATTATTTCGATAGCTAGACTCAAACACGCTGAGATCTAAATCATTATCCACGACATGATTCAGCGTATATTCGAACGTGCTAGGCTGGATCTGATCCGAAAACCGCAGAGGTATCATCTTGGTTTGGTTGTAATCGTAGTGTTTATACCGCGCCATCCCTTACCACCTCTGAGGTAAAGTTCAGTTAACGGATTTTAGCCTTCATCTGCCGCATAAGCCAATGGCTCTGGGACTAATCCGACAGTCTCAACGCCGCAATCACGCACTTGGCGCGTGCATTGCCTTATTAGCCAAAGCCAGCTGAATATCCGGAAGATTATCTGCGACCTCCTTATAAGTACTGCTTTTTAGAAGCACCTCAAGAACAGGTCCAATAGGGCTTGCCCATATCTCTGGCAAATTAGCCTCTCCATCTGAAATTATTGGGAATGCCAACTTTTCAACCGGAGGACAGAAATCAGCCGAGACACCTTCTTTATTTCCTCTGGCATCAATCCGATACCAACCATGATCTTCTAAATACACAGCATTTAATCCATGCAGGCAAAATGGCGGCTTGTCATTGCTAATGGTCAACCGCTGATAGCACAGCCCGGCTGGAATACCGTTCGCACGCAGTAATCCCGCAAGTAGATGACTCTTCGCATAGCAGTAACCTGTTCCATGCTCCAGAACATCAGAGGCTTTGCATGTAACAGGATCACGCTCGAAGTCCCAGCTATGTTCGATTTTGTCTCGGACAAAGAGAAAGCACTTCTCAGCAATCATCTCGACACAATTGGCGCCATCAGCAAGCGATTTTGCCTTGGCCAACACCGCTGGTGTTTTCCAGTCTATGTACTCTGTTGACTCTAAATATTGGTACACGATCTCAATTTCCCATTATGGCTAACGCCCAAATTTAGCGCGGAAAGCCGCGCAGCGGGTTGACGTCGCAGCCAGCGTTTTTTGCTGGCGATAAAATTTGTTTGATACTCATTGAGCCTTCTCCCTCAGCCTAGCCAGATTGGCTAAGCTGAAAGGCGACGAAACCAAAAGGAGAAGACCCAATGAGATTTTATACTACACAACATCCGTATTATTGTGGAATAGATTTACATGCACGGTCTTTATACGTGTGCATTCTGGATGAAACCGGTGAAACCATCCTGCACCGCGAAATCAAAGCACGACCAGAACCCTTACTGGACTTATTAACGCCCTATATCGGCAACATTGCTGTCGGTGTTGAATGCATGCACTGCTGGTACTGGGTTAGCGATTTCTGTGCTCAACATGGCATCGACTTTATTCTGGGCCATGCGCTTTACATGAAGGCCATCCATGGCGGCAAAGCCAAAAATGATCGCATTGACTCCTATAAGATCGCTCATCTTATTCGTGGTGGCAATTTTCCGTTGGCTTATGTGTATCCACCCGAGATGCGTGCTGCTCGTGACTTACTCCGTCGTCGTACCCGTATCGTTCGGCATGGTGCCGATTTAAAAGCGCATGTGAAAAACACCACCAGCCAATACAATTTGCCACCGAATAACCTGGATCTACAATACCCTTGCGCTCGGGAAGCGATGCGGAACTGCTTTGATGATGTGTTCGTGCAACGCAATATTGACCTGGACTTAAACATCATCGCGTTTTACCGCCATGAACTCAGCTCAATTGAGTGCTTTATTGAAAAGCATGCCAAGCACCACAACGGTCGAGATTACCACATCCTCACCAGCTTCCCTGGCATTGGTCGCATTCTGGCACTGACTATCCTGTACGAAGTCGGTGACATTGGCCGTTTTAGCACGGTACAGGACTTTGCGTCGTACAGTCGGCTTATTAAGTGTAAAGCGGAATCAGCAGGCAAGAGCTACGGCACCCAAGGCAATAAAATTGGCAATGCGCATCTGAAGTGGGCCTTTGGCGAAATTGCTGTGCTGTACCTGCGCGGTAACGACAAAGCAAAAAATTACCTGTTAAAACTACAAAAACGCATGAGCAAAGCCAAAGCACTCTCCGCCCTAGCGCATAAGATTGGTCGCTGCGTGTACTACATGCTGAAAAATCAAAAGGTGTTCGATGAAAAACGTTTCCTAACTGGTTAAGTCGCGGGGCAAGGTGAGCTGAACGTCTAACTGGAACACCCTGGCTGATGCTCAAATGAAGATTGGGTTACCCTTAGCCATATAAGCTCAATCACCTATCTTCTGGCACACAGCCGTAGCCAGATCGTTTGATTAGACACCTTGCCGCCGCGCACTACCATCAGCAAGATGGTTTACACCTGTACTGAGCCTGAAACTAACTGGCTTTAAGCCCGTCACACTTGAATAGTGCCAGCAACAGGTTAACCGATGAATGCTTCCTACGTCGCTCTATCGCCTACATCCTTGTAGCGTGGTGCCCCTGCTACCAGTACGGAAGCTGAAATCAGCAGGCGCTCATTGAGCATGAGATAAGAGAGCCCCGATATGTGTTTGTTGCAGGCTATCGCCTGGCGACCATGATGACAGATGAAGCAGTCTATCTTGCTGATGGATAACAAACTGGCCGCTAACGCGGCCAGAAGAGCGGTTTTATCTATTGACTCCGGAGGGGCTCATATGGGTTAGGCATATTTAACTTAATGGTCACAGAAAAGAGCCAAAATCTCTATTTTCAGACATTGCCGCCAAAAAGCCTTTCGAGAATTTTTTTGTGTGCTGGACCCGATAGCTTGGGATTATATTGCTCCCAGCGTCTTTCATCGAACTTGGCTGTGGCATCAATGACTGGCGCCATTGACTCTGCACGTTCTTCTGCGAGGTATACTCGATTCATTGCAAGCCGCAAGGCATCAGAGCTTCGATCTTCGTCTAGCGAACCATCTGTATTAACTGTCAGTCGCATATTGTCTATTCGAATTACTTGGTCGGGCTTTCTTTCCTTCAGTGTGTAAAGCGCCATTGCTATATGAATATTGCTGCCAGCGAATTTTTTTAGACTTGGCTCATTTCGAGAAAAAAATCCTTCAAAGGCTTTCTGTGAAATGTGCTCAACACTGTCATCCGAATGCACTATGAAGACGCGGTATCCTATGCTCATTTTGATCTCCTCTGTGCCTAACGCTTAGTTAATGAGCCGACGAAAGCGCAAAAAAAATACCCGCCAGCACCAAATTTAGGATGTATCATCCAATCTATCACTTTCGAGGCCTCTTTCAACGCCTTGTTGGACTGAACCGCTGGCACCGTCTTGGACGACTACCTTTATATAGGAAATTCCTTTTTTCGACTGCCGCCATCGCTGCCCAATCAGCAAACCCGGTTCTCCACAGCGTTTACAGCAAATTAACCGATGTTGTGAGTCAACACAAGTCTTCACATGCTGTCCTTCAAGGTTACCAAACTGAGCGACTATCCCCTCATAATCCTTTGATGCTGATGCGTATATACCAGCATGACGTATTGTATGAACACCCTCAGCTGGTACGTGTTCTAAAAGACGCTTGATTAACTGCCTCTGCTCTAACCATTGCGTTGCCGCTCGCTTTTTCCGATGGTCGAAATAACTCATTTCAACACGACTTCCTGACCAACGCTTAAGCTGCTCGGGATTTAAAGGTCCACCTCTGCAATAACGTGCTAAATAAAGCATCGTTACTAAACAATGAATATGAGGATGAAGGTTTAAACGACGCCCCCAAGTATGCAGTGTCATCAACAAACCCGGCTTGATGCCTCCATATTTTCTATCCGCCAATAGCTCTAGCAAAGACTCCTGACTTGCACGAAACAACAATCGTGCAAATAAAGCCTCGTTGTAACGCCATAGCGCTAGATACTCATGTGGTAAAGTGAAAATACAATGGAAATGTGGAACGGCCAGTAAGCGCTTTTTTTGCTTCTCTATCCACTCAACCTTCGGTGCTCAGCACATAAATAACAACTGCGATGACGACACGAATGATAATGCTCCCAAGTATCGTGCCCTTGAGCGCAACGATATGTACTCACACCCATTTCCGGAAAACGGCAAGCAGTGATAGCATCAATCGCTTTTCGATTTTTCAGCGGCTGTCGCTGCTGATCTAGTTCCGAGCGATACGCTCGAAACACACTTTGTAAGAGTCTATTTGGCATGTCCCTATGCCTATAATCCTTTGAATTTACTACTCTACCGCGTAGCGGTTATGTCCAACAAATAATACGCCCCGACAATCTGCGGGCGCACACAAAGCAAATACAAACACCCATAAAAAACCCCGGCAAGCCGGGGACAAGATAGGTGAGTCCGAAGACTCAGATGCACATTTGCACAGGGCAAACTTCTAAGGCTCAGAACCTGAAACCTGAGCCTTAGAATGGGGTTAGAAGGTGTCGCCGGGGATACGTACCCACCCTTCCATTAATACTCGCGCACTGCGGCTCATCACCGCTTTGGTGGCCGTCCATTCGCCATCCACTTCAGCTGCCGCTGCGCCAACACGCAGGGTGCCAGATGGATGACCAAAGACAACCGCATCACGTTCAACACCACCCGCTGCAAGGTTAACCAGAGTACCTGGAACCGCGGCTGCGGTCGCAATGGCGACAGAGGCTGTGCCCATCATGGCATGATGGAGCTTACCCATGGATAAGGCGCGCACGCACACGTCTATGTCGCTGGCGCTGATCGACTTACCACTGGAGGCTTCATAGTCCGTTGCTGGTGCAACAAAGGCGATCTTGGGGGTGTGCTGGCGCGCGGCCGCTTCAGCGATATCCTGAATCAAGCCCATTTTCACCGCACCGTATGCACGCATGGTCTCAAAACGTGCCAGAGCCTCCGCATCGGAGTTGATGTCTTTTTGCAGCTCGGTGCCCGTATACCCTATATCCGCCGCATTAACGAAAATAGTTGGGATACCAGCATTGATCATGGTTGCTTTGAACGTGCCGACACCCGGAACTTCAAGATCATCGACTAGATTACCCGTTGGAAACATCGAGCCTTCACCATCGGCCGGGTCCATGAACTCAATCACCACTTCAGCCGCAGGAAAGGTCACGCCATCCAGCTCAAAGTCACCGGTCTCTTGAACTTCACCATTGGTAATGGGCACATGGGCGATGATGGTTTTTTGGATATTCTTTTGCCAAATTCGCACCACGCAAATGCCGTTTTCAGGGATACGCGCTGGATCAACCAACCCTTTGCTAATCGCAAAGGCTCCAACAGCAGCGGTCAAATTGCCGCAATTACCCGACCAATCAACAAAGGCCTTGTTGATCGCGACCTGACCAAACAAATAGTCAACATCATGATCCGGCTGTTCGCTTTTAGCCAGTATCACCGTTTTAGAGGTGCTGGAGGTTGCGCCCCCCATTCCATCAATTTGTTGGCCGTATGGATCTGGGCTGCCGATCACGCGCAGCAAAATGCTGTCGCGTGCTTCACCCGGAACCTGTGCCACTTCGGGCAAATCGGTCAGGCTAAAAAACACCCCTTTCGAGGTGCCGCCACGCATATAGGTGGCGGGGATCTTAATTTGAGGGCGACTCGACATGGTCTCGCTCCTACCTGTTAATTAGTGTGTCGACTCAAGAAAATCTTGAGCAAAACGTTGCAAGACACCGCCCGCTTGATATACACGCACTTCGGCGGCAGTATCAAGACGGCAAAGCATCGGCACACGCACAATCTCGCCATTTTTACGAGTGATGACCAAGGTCATTGTTCCACGCGGTGTGAGTTCGCCCTCTACATCGTAGAGTTCGGTTCCATCAATGCTCAGCGTTTGACGGGTCGTACCCTCTTCAAACTGCAAAGGCAACACGCCCATGCCGATTAAGTTTGTGCGGTGAATACGCTCGAATCCTTCCGCCGCAATTACCTCGACACCCGCTAGACGAACACCTTTGGCCGCCCAGTCACGTGAAGACCCCTGACCATAGTCAGCGCCTGCAACAATAATCAAAGGTTGTTTACGCTCCATGTAGGTCTCAATCGCTTCCCACATGCGCATCACAACGCCGTCTGGCTCAACACGTGCCAGAGAACCCTGCTTGACCTTACCGTCCACAACGGCCATTTCATTGATCAGTTTCGGGTTCGCAAAGGTGGCACGTTGCGCCGTCAGGTGATCGCCACGGTGCGTTGCGTAGGAGTTGAAATCTTCCTCAGGCACGCCCATTTTGTGCAGATACTCACCTGCTGCGCTGTCCATCATGATCGCATTTGAAGGTGACAGGTGATCGGTTGTGATGTTGTCAGGTAAGACAGCCAAAGGACGCATGCCCTTCATGGTGCGCTCACCCGCCAATGCACCTTCCCAGTATGGAGGACGACGAATATACGTCGACATCGGACGCCAATCGTAAAGCGGGCTCTTAGCCGCTTCACCACGATCCAAGTCAAACATTGGAATGTAGATTTGGCGGAACTGCTCAGGCTTCACGCTCTCCGCAACGATTGCATCGATCTCTTCATCGCTTGGCCAGAGATCCTTCAAGGTTACGGGGTTGCCTGCTTGATCTGTTCCCAACACATCCTTTTCAATATCGAAACGGATGGTACCCGCAATGGCATAGGCCACCACTAAGGGCGGAGAAGCAAGGAAGGCTTGCTTGGCATAGGGATGGATACGACCATCAAAGTTACGATTACCCGATAAAACCGCTGTCGCATAAAGATCACGATCAATGATTTCTTGCTGAATCACAGGATCAAGGGCACCGGACATACCGTTACAGGTAGTGCACGCATACGCGACGATACCAAAGCCCAGTTTTTCCAGCTCAGTTAAGAGACCGGCCTCTTCTAAATAGAGCTTGGCCACTTTGGAGCCTGGCGCAAAAGATGACTTCACCCAAGGCTTACGCAGCAAGCCGAGTTCATTGGCTTTTTTCGCCAGCAAGCCCGCTGCAACAACGTTGCGTGGGTTAGAGGTGTTGGTGCAACTGGTGATGGCCGCAATAATAACTGCACCATCGGGCATCAAACCGTCTTCTTTTACCCAAGGAGCGGCAATCCCTTTTGCGGCCAAGTCAGCGGTGGAAACACGTGCATGCGGATTCGATGGGCCGGCCATGGTACGCACGACACTCGACAAATCAAATTTCAAAACACGCTCGTATTGAGCCGTGCTTAGGCTATCTGCCCACAGTCCTGTTACTTTCGCGTAGTTCTCAACCAATGCCACCTGCTCAGGTTCACGCCCCGTGAGTTTGAGGTAATCAATGGTTTGCTCGTCAATGTAGAACATCGCAGCCGTGGCACCGTATTCCGGTGTCATGTTGGAAATGGTGGCACGATCACCAATGCTGAGGCTTGACGCACCTTCTCCAAAGAATTCTAAGTAGGCGCCGACAACACGCTCTTTACGTAGAAATTCCGTGAGGGCCAATACAATATCCGTTGCCGTGATGCCAGGCTGACGTTTACCAACCAACTCGACCCCAACAATGTCAGGCAGACGCATCATGGAGGGAAGACCCAACATGACAGTTTCGGCTTCCAATCCACCGACACCTATCGCTATAACGCCCAGTGCGTCGACATGTGGCGTGTGCGAGTCGGTACCCACACAAGTATCGGGGAAGGCAATGCCATCGCGCGCTTGAATAACGGGCGACATTTTTTCGAGGTTTATCTGATGCATGATGCCGTTACCCGCTGGGATAACATCAACATTTTCAAAAGCTGTTTTAGTCCATTCAATGAAGTGGAAGCGGTCCTCGTTGCGACGGTCTTCAATGGCACGGTTTTTCTCAAACGCGTCGGGATCAAAGCCACCACACTCAACCGCTAACGAATGGTCAACAATCAATTGGGTCGGTACAACAGGGTTGACCTTCGCAGGATCACCGCCCTTTTCAGCAATGGCATCACGTAGACCAGCCAGGTCAACCAGTGCGGTTTGACCGAGAATATCGTGACAGACAACACGTGCTGGATACCAAGGGAAGTCGATTTCTTGCTTGCGCTCAATCAGCTGCTTCAGTGCATCGGTCAGCAGCTCAGGCTCACAACGACGCACCAGCTGTTCAGCCAACACGCGAGAGGTATAAGGAAGTTTTTCGTATGCACCCGCTTCAATCGCGTCAACAGCCGCACGGGTATCAAAATAATCTAACGTAGAGCCAGGAAGGGCTTTGCGGTATTCAGTATTCATCTGGGTAGACTCCGTTGAGTCGTTATAATGTCATTGACAGGCCTAATGTGGGTGCACAACGGCTCGATCAGTCAGAACAACTGACCGAGCAACGACCTTACGCACGTTGGTCGATAGGCAACCAATCAAGATTATCTGGGCCTGTGTAATCGGCGCTTGGGCGAATGATGCGGTTATTCGCGCGCTGTTCCATCACATGCGCTGTCCAACCAGCGACACGTGAACACACAAAGATTGGGGTGAACAACTTGGTTGGAATCCCCATGAAGTGATAGGCCGATGCATGGAAAAAGTCTGCATTGCAGAAGAGTTTCTTCTCACGCCACATGACGGCTTCAACACGCTCAGAAACGGCATACAGATGCGTATCGCCCACTTGAGCGGAGAGCTTTTTCGACCATTCTTTAATAATGGCGTTGCGCGGATCAGAGTCACGGTAAATAGCGTGACCAAAGCCCATGATCTTATCTTTACGAGCCAACATGCCCATAATCGCATCTTCAGCCTGATCAGGCGAAGTCCAGTTCTCGATCATGTCCATTGCCGCTTCGTTTGCACCACCATGCAGAGGGCCACGTAAAGAGCCGATTGCACCGGTCACACAGCTGTGAATATCCGACAGAGTCGATGCACAGACACGTGCGGTAAAGGTGGAGGCATTAAACTCATGCTCTGCGTACAGAATCAATGATGCATGCATGACTTCGACATGCAAAGGCTCAGGCTTTTGACCATGCAACGTCCACAAAAACTGCTCAGCGATGGAGTCAGCTTCAGTATTCACATCAATACGCTTACCGTGATGTGTGAAGTTGTACCAGTAGTTAATCAAGCCTGGAAACACGGCCAGCATGCGGTCAATTTTGTCATGCTGCTCAGCGAAATCCATTTCGGTTTCTAAGTTACCGAGCATAGAGCAACCCGTGCGCATCACATCCATCGGATGTGCATCGGCGGGGATCTGCTCTAAAACGGTTTTCAAGGCTGCAGGTAAATCACGCATGGACTTCAAGCGTGCTTTATAGCCATCTAACTCAACTTGAGTGGGTAGCTTTCCGTACAATAATAGATAGGCTACTTCTTCAAATTGAGCATTATCGGCGAGATCTTTAACATCGTAACCACGGTAGGTCAGGCCTGCACCCGTTTGACCCACAGTACAAAGTGCGGTTTGACCTGCGGATTGACCCCGTAAACCTGCACCACTAAGTTGTTTTGCTTCTGCCATTTCGGTCTCCTTCTACGCCGGAGAGCTTTGCCCCCCAGAAGCTTAATCTGAATTGAATTACTTGTTTTTACCTTCAGCAAACAGAGCATCTAGCTTTTGCTCGAAATCGTGGTAATTCAAGAAGTCATAAAGATCCATGCGTGTTTGCATGGTGTCGACCACTGCTTTTTGGTCGCCATCGTTTAGAATATGTTCAAAAACATTCAGTGCCGCTTTGTTGGCCGCACGGAATGCAGACAAGGGATACAGCACCATGCTGGCACCATTTTCAGCCAACTCTTTGGTGTTGAATAAAGGCGTTGCACCAAACTCAGTGATATTCGCCAATAAATGACGGCCTTGAATACCGTCTGCAAAGGCTTTGTAATCTTCAAGCGTGTGCACCGCTTCGGCAAAGATACCGTCTGCACCGGCTTCTAAGCAGGCTTGAGCACGCTCAACAGCGGCATTTAAACCGTCTTGTTGGAAGGCATCGGTACGAGCAATGATAAAGAAATCCTCATCGGTACGAGCATCAACGGCAGCCTTAACACGATCAACCATCTCTCTAACGAAACGATTTCTTTGTTTGGGCGATGACCACAACGTTTCTGAGCGACTTGGTCTTCGATATGAACCGCAGCGGCTTCTGCTTTGATCATTTCTTTAACAGCACGTGCAATATTAAATGCACCGCCCCAACCTGTATCGATATCCACCAGCAAAGGCGTCTCGACAGCACTGGTAATGCGACGAACATCTTCCAACACATCATTTAAAGAGGTCATACCCAAATCCGGTAAACCGTAAGATGCGTTCGCTACTCCACCACCTGAAAGGTAAATTGCTTTATGGCCAACACGCGTTGCCATCATTGCGTGGTAAGCGTTGATGGTGCCAACAATTTGTAGCGGCTGGGTTTCTGCTAAGCTTTGCGGAAACGAGCGCCCGCTGATAATCGATTAGCCATTTTTTTCCCCTTTCAAGTGAGTCACAGTGTTCAGTTTATTTTCAATATTACGACGTGCCGCACTGATGTGACGGCGCATCAACATTTCTGCTAATTCGGGATCTCGTGCATCTATTGCATCGATGATTTGACGGTGCTCTTTCAGTGCACGCTTGGGACGTGAACTTGAAACACTGAATTGGTAACGGTACATCCGCACCAAGTGATATAGATCAGCACCTAAAAGCTCTAGCAGCTTTTCATTTTTGCTGCCTTGAACAATTCGGTAGTGGAAATCCAAGTCCCCTTCCTTTTGGAAGTAACTGCTCCACTCTTTCTCTTCAACGGAGCGCTCATGATGGTCGAGTAAATTCTTTAATGCCGTGATTTCACTGTCGGTCATGTTTTGTGCCGCTAAGCGACACGCCATGCCTTCCAGTGCTTCGCGCACATGGTAAATTTCAATTAACTCATGCACCGACAGCTTAACTACGCGCGCACCGATATGAGGCTTTCGTTCGATTAGACGCAGGCCTTCCAACCGACGGATCGCTTCTCGAAGCGGCCCACGACTGATGCCATACATACGAGCCAGTTCTGGCTCACTGATTTTATAGCCTGGAGGTAACTCGCCCTTGACGATAGCCGTGACAATCTGTTGACAGACCTTATCAGCTAACGTGCGTGTAGCGGGTTCGAGAGGCGTTACATTGTCATTATTTATCATTGCGACCCTTCACATTGTCGACAATTTTTATGTAACGCTACATTACCGAGCAAAAAACGACCAGTCAACACCCGAAACAGACTAAATTGTCTACACTAGACAAAAGTATGAAATTCGGATTAAGATTTACCCGTACTGAAGAAAAAAATTAAATATTTGAAAATAAACAGATTTTTAAGAATTGATCAAAATAACGCCTTGAACACATAAACAGAAGCCATAGAACTGTCTACAATCCAGTGAATTCCTGAAGGGACACGAGGCTTTTCCTAGCAGCCTGTCAGACTGTGTACTGACCCACTGCGGAAAAGCCGATTAAGCACCTGACGCCTCGCGATCAAGACAAATAACGAAGCAACTCATCATTCATAACCCTGGCGATTTGCCGAGGCTTCTGAAAAGGTAAGGAATGGTCTGTACCGGGCACCATAATATAGTGCCAATTCGGCATTTGTTCAGCCAACTGCAAGTGCAACTGGTGCATCATCTGCACACTTTGGCTTCCGATAAAGCTTGTCACGTCACCTTGGGCCGCCAATAACTGGGATCGATCCAACTGCCGAATCCCTTGACTCACCGCATCCAGCGCCCAAGAAAATCCTACAGGACGTCGTGCCAAACGACTCACGGCTAGATCATCCACTTGCGCCGTGGTTTTTCGATTCGGCGAGATGGTGTCCAAAAACTGACGTATGCCCTGCTCCTGATCTTGAGAGCGCAGGAACTCGGCGGCTTGCGAATATCGATCACGCAATCGAATTGTGTCATCAAGACTGCTGCGATCCAGCAAGGCGGATTCAAGCAGATATTGTTTTTCGACTCTGTCAGTGAAACGCGCTTTTAACAGCATAGACACCAAGCCACCCAATGAATAACCGCCTAAATCAAAAACCCTCCAATCCAGATGATCAACCAAATGCGCCACATCATTTACAAGGTCGACTAGGGTAAAGGGATGCTCTACCCCATCAAAATATTGAGTTTCACCCGCACCTCGCAAATCCGGTACGAGTATTTCGCGCCATTGCTGGGTGCACTGAATCAACATTTCCCAGGTGTCTTGACCTGCAACCCCTGCCCCATGCAAAAGTACCAAGCGACGTGAAGACAAGGCATTGGGATGACGATAAAGCCGATAAACGATACGTTGATCCGGCACAAGTAGCTGATGTTTTTCACTAGGGCAAATTTTTCGCATAACCTAACCCAAACTTAAATGAAGTGAACAGTATACCTTTGTTAACGAACAATCTCGCCTAAGCGTAACAAGCAGAGTAGAATTAGACTTTTGTCACAGGGCTGCACGGTGATTGAGTACATTTCGCTTCCTTTCAAATTGACAGCAATCGAGATTTTTAACCAAATTCGCGAACTGGGCGACGCCGTCCTCTTGGATAGCTGTCAACCTGACAGTCAGTTTGGACGATACGACATTATTGCCGCGGCACCTGATCGTAAGTTACGCGTGAACGATCAAGGCACTTGGACTCGTGAGACAGCATCTGCAGATTGGACCCTGACTCAACGCGAGCCCTTTTCAATCTTAAATGCATGGTTAGCAGAGCTAAAGACGCCCTCAGACCTTAACGGCCCCTTCAACACAGGCTTGATCGGTTCGTTCAGTTATGATCTTGGTCGCCACCTCGAAACCCTTCCCTCAATAGCCAAAGCCGATATTGCTTACCCAGATCTTGAGATTGGACGCTACCTTTGGGCCGTGGTGATTGATCACCACCAACAACACAGTCACTTGGTCTTTCATTCTGAATGGGTCGACCGCCAAGAGATTGAGCGTTTAGTCGAGCGCCTCACCAATCCGACTGCGTCACCGACACGTCAAGCATTCAAGCTCAACGCGCCCTTCGCCAGCAATCTCAGTGCCGAAGACTATGCGTCCGCACTGAATAAAGTGGATGAGTACATCCACGCAGGTGACGTGTACCAAATTAATTTTGCGCAGCGCTTCCAATCCTCGTTCGAAGGAGACCCTTGGCAGGCCTGGACGGCATTAAAGCGCATTGCCCCGACTCCCTATGCAGCCTATCTAGAAAATGATCAAGGCGCGGTTCTGTCGTTATCACCAGAGCGTTTTTTATGGTGCAATGCTCAAGGAGAGGTTGAAACGCGCCCCATTAAAGGCACGCGTCCACGCCACTCAGACCCGAACCTCGACTTAGCCTTGCAAGAAGAACTTAGCCATTCTGAAAAAGATCGTGCAGAGAATCTAATGATCGTCGACTTACTGCGCAACGATCTCAGCAAAGTCTGCCAGCCCGACTCCGTCAAAGTGCCTGAGCTTTTCTCCTTAGAGACCTATCCAAATGTGCATCATCTCGTCAGCAGCATTACTGGCACACTGGACACTCCTCACACACCGCTTGATCTGTTAAAACACAGCTTTCCAGGGGGGTCAATTACCGGCGCACCCAAGATTCGAGCCATGGAAATCATTGATGAACTTGAGCCACATCGCCGCTCAATTTATTGTGGATCCATCGCGTACATTAGCGCCTGTGGGCATATGAACAGCAGCATTACTATTCGCACCCTTTTGTGCGAGAGGCAACAGATATACTGCTGGGCCGGTGGTGGCATAGTCGCTGATTCAGATATCGCATCGGAGTATCAGGAAACCTTTAACAAGGTCAACAATTTGCTTCAAAACCTTGAAGAACACTTTTTGGGTTCCTAAATTCGCGAATTGCATGGCTTTCATTTGACAGATGTCAGTTTATTAACAATTCTTTAATCACCCTGCTTAATACTATTGTCTGAATAGAATTAAGCCTATCCTCGTGGAGTACTGCCTATAAGACGATGCACAACTTCAACCTGACAAGTGCCAAGCATAAGGCATAGATACATTATAACTCATAAACAGTACAGACTATGGGGCTTCCGCAGATGCCACTTTCATTTCAATCAAAGATTCTCAGTTCAATGCTCGCATTGCTGATTATTGCCTTGGTTTCCTTAGGGATTCTGTCTTCTCGCTTACTTCAACAAGAAGTAAACAATGGCATTCAAGCCGAAATCAACAGTACATTAAAAAACATACAAACCTTCGCCAACGGCTGGCTAAATGCGAAATTTGATATTATTCACGCACTCACGGCTGAACTGCCGGGAAGCGATGATGAAGCAAAGGCACCGCTAACCCTCTCGCGTATCGCGGGTAATTTTGATCTTGTCTATGCTGGAACAGACCAAGGCGGTATGTGGCAATCTCAACCGCCCGCCTCACTCCCTTCGGATTACGACCCAAGAACACGCCCCTGGTATCAACAAGCCTTGCAAGCAAATCGCATGGTCGTTACCCCACCCTATGTCGATGCAGGCAGTGGAGAATTGATTATTTCGTTGGCGGCTCCTTTACGCAACGGTGCACGTGGAGTAATCGGCAGTGACATCAGTATAAAAAATGTCATCACCCAACTCTTAGCGATTGATTCACGCTGGACATCGGAAGTGTGGATGCTAGACAAGGATATGAAAATTATCGCGCACCCAGACGCCTCTCAAGTGAGCAAACCCGTCTCACAACTGCTGACGAATACGACTATTCCTGCTGTCTACAGCATCAACGACATACACTACAAGGGTGAAAAGTGGCTGTTGTCTTCCATCAAGATAGAGTCGGCAGATTGGACTTTTTTACTCTTGGTCAAACGCAGTGATGCCTATGCAGCAATGAACACCCTAGCTTGGCGTTTAGGCATATTGAGTATTTTGATTCTAGCATTGCCGCACTCTTACTTTACCTGCTTGTTCAGTACTTAATGCGCCCGCTAAAAAGTCTTGCAAAAGCACTAGACGACATTTCTGAAGGTGAAGGCGATTTAACGCGCAAACTCAATGCCGACACTGATGATGAGTTTGGTCGCATGAGCCATGCGTTTAACAAGTTCACCAACAATCTGCGCCAAACCATCCAAGAAATTATTCATCTGGCAAACCGCATTAAAGACGATGCCAGCAACACGGCTACGCAAGTAAAACTGAACTTGGATCAGATAGCAGATCAGCATCAAGAACTGACCCAGCTAGCAACTGCGGCTCAAGAAATGTCCTGTGCGACAGGAGAAATCGCAGGCAATGCCGAAAAAACCGCTCTGGCAGCCCGCAATGCGGCCGATTCAACCCAGCTAGGCTTGTCCGTTGTAAATGAAAACCGCATTAAAACAACGGAGCTTGCAGAGCAAATCTCGCTTAGCACCAGCGCGATTAATGATGTCAATGGGCATGTTCAAAACATTTCCAGCATTTTGGTGAACATTCAGGGCATTGCTGAGCAGACCAACTTGTTGGCATTGAATGCCGCCATTGAAGCGGCTCGCGCTGGAGATCAAGGTCGTGGCTTTGCTGTTGTTGCGGATGAGGTGCGAACGCTGTCACAACGCACGCATCAAGCAACTGAAGAAATTCAAAAGATGATCAGCGAACTCCAGCATTCAACCTCTCGTTCCGTCACCATGATGACGAGCAGCCTCGATCAAGCCTACGAAAACGCAGAGCGTGCCGAACAGGCCGCTAGCCGTCTTCAGTTAATTGATAAAGCAAGCTGCGACATCAGCGACATGGCTGTGCAAATTGCCAGTGCGGTTGAAGAACAAAACGCAGTGACCACTGAAATTAGCGGCAATACTGAGCGTATTAAGCTATTGGCTGACAATTTAGCCGATCAAGCTGATATTTCAAGAGGACGTTCAAGAGAGTTGAGTGATATGGCAAATACGCTAAAATCCCTCACCGATCGCTTTAAAGTGTAATCCATCACACCTCTACCCAAGTCGGCTTGGGTAGAGGCATTTTGCCTTATAGGGTCAAATCCCTCACACTGGCCTTGATAAACTCTTTCTTTAAGTCTTCATAGGTGTGCACCGCCGGGAATTGGGGGAACTCTTGGATGACATTATCGGGAGCATGAAACAGAATACCGGATTCGGCCTGTGTCAGCATCGTGGTGTCGTTGTAAGAGTCACCCGTCGCGATGACGCGATAATTCAATAATTGAAAGGCGCGCACTGACTGACGCTTTGGATCTCTTTGACGCAAGGTATAGCCTGTAATACGTCCCTGACCATCAACTTCTAACTTGTGACAGAGTAAGGTTGGAAAACCCAACTGACGCATTAACGGCTGTGAAAACTCATAGAAAGTGTCTGAAAGAATAACAACCTGAAAGCGCTCTCTTAACCAGTTCACAAACTCTACCGCGCCTTCCAGCGGCGCTAAACGACTGATCGTTTCTTGAATTTGCGGCAAGGTCAATCCATGTTCATCCAGAATACGCAGGCGCTGCTTCATCAAGACGTCGTAATCTGGAATATCTCGGGTCGTGGCTTTTAACGCTTCAATCCCTGTCTCCTCTGCGAACGCAATCCAGATTTCAGGAACCAACACCCCTTCTAGGTCAAGACAGGCTAACTCCACAAACACCTCCACTATTGATTTAAAAAGGCTAATCTACTGGGTGACAGATTGATATTCAACAAAATCCTTAGGGTTTTGTCTTAGTGCATCGGCAACTCAATGTCAGCAAACAACTCATCCACTTCGTAGCGGTTCCCACAGGCTTGAACTTTATCAACCATTTCCGGCGTTAAGTGCGGGGCAAATAACCGAATAAAATCATACATATAACTGCGCAAGAAACTGCCTTTGCGAAAGCCGATTCGAGTCGTGCTGGCTTCAAATAAATGAGATGCGTCCAGTGCAACCAAATCACTGTCTTGCAGTGGATCTACCGCCATTGAAGCAATAATCCCGACACCCAAGCCCAATCGCACATAGGTTTTGATGACATCGGAATCCACAGCCGTAAACACAACCTTAGGTTCAAGACCACGCTTAATGAATGCATCATCCAGCTTAGACCGCCCCGTAAAACCAAAAACATAAGTCACGATTGGAAAATCTGCCAAACGCTCTAAGGTCAATTCCTTAACCTGTGCTAAGGGGTGGTCTTTTGGTACAACAACGGAACGGTTCCAGTGATAACACGGCATCATAATCAAATCAGGAAAATGCGCGAGGGCTTCGGTTGCGATGGCAAAATCAACTTCACCGTCTGCCGCCATCTCAGAGATTTGCATAGGCGTACCCTGATGCATATGCAATGCAACATCAGGGTACATTTTAATAAATTCATTGATGGTCGGCGGTAACGCGTAGCGTGCTTGTGTATGGGTTGTGGCAATGCTCAAGCTGCCCTTGCGCTCATCACTGAACTCTTGGGCGACCTGTTTGATACTTTCAACTTTCTGCAGAATTTCACCGGCAATCTGGAGAATGGCAGCACCTGCCGGGGTCACTCGTGTTAAGTGCTTCCCACTTCGAGCAAACACCTCAACACCTAATTCGTCCTCCAGCAATCTCACCTGTTTACTAATACCCGGCTGAGACGTATAAAGGCTTTGTGCGGTGGCCGAAACATTCAAATCATGCTTGGCCACTTCCCATATATAGCGTAACTGCTGAAGTTTCATGTTATTATTTCCTGATTATAAAAAGTTAATCATTTATAACAGACAAGAATAACAGAAGTTTAGACACTCGCCAATTTTCTGATCAAATAATCATCAAACTCGTGAGCTTAAACGACGGATTTCCTCATCATTGCTAATAATCCGTTTCTCTAATGAGTTCACCTTAGCTTCAGCCCGAATGATGATGTTTTCTTTCTCTACTAATTGAGAGCGCAGAATATTTTCGCGCTTAGCATTCTCATTGGAAGCCGTAATGTGTTTCTGATTAAGGCGTCGAATGTCTTCTTGCAGCTCTTTAACCTTTGCTTCCAGTCGCTTCGTTTTGTTCACCTCGGTTAAAAGCTGAGCATTAACACGCGACAGATCACGCTGAAGCACACCGCTGTCTTGCTTATACTTCAAGAGTTCAGCTTCTTGGCTCTTAACTTGCGACTTTAGCGTATCGGTTTTAACGTCCTTGCGTGCAATACGTGCCTGCAAGTCATGAATCTCACGCACCAGCTCAGACTCTTTTTTACTGGCCTCTTCACGCACTTTTTCAAGGGTGTTTCGATAATAGCGCGTATCCACTTCCTCTTTCGCAATCGCTTCCATCATATGCCGCTGCTCGTCTTTGATACGTTGGTCAAAGACACGTTTAGCATCGTCATGGGCTTTACGCAGCTGCGCTAATTCATGCTCTATGGTAACGCGCGACTGCTCTTCTTTTTTGCGAGTGTTCGTTTCAATGGCTAAATTATTTTTTAGAACCGCAATTTCGGCCTCGAGTGCTTTAAACTGCTCTCGTGATTCCTCAAGCTTGAGTGACTGCTCGCGGTAGCGACTTTCGAGCTCTAAATAGAGATGCTGTGACTTTTGCAAGGCATCGTCATTAACACGCCGATCCTCCTCAAGACCCACATCCACCATTTGCCGGGTAAAATTCACTTTTGAATTTGCTTCTTGCAGTGCATGCAGCCAAATTCGAGTAAAGGCCTGCGCCAGTGTATCCGGCATCCCTGGCACACTAATCGCGCGATCCGTTCGATCCGTCATAACGATTCGCTGAGGCAGCTCATACCACCACTGCGAAAGGTAACGAGAGACCTCTTCAGACTCGATCTCAAGCGTTTCGGCTATCGCTTCTGATCTCGGATAGCTCGCTGATAAAAGCAAGTCATCTGCAACTTCGTAGACTCGTGATTTAAGCTGTTCTTTATCCATGTAGTACACTAAACCTAATTAACCTTAAGAATGCGAGTAACATCATACCCCGAACAATGAGACCAGAAATAGGCTCTATCATCCTTTATACGCGTACATCGCAGACTATTGAAACATATCTTTTCGACTAATGCGATTTATAGATTAAAGGCCTATAGTCCATTACGTTGGTACAAAGTCTAAGCTCAGGATTGTCGACAATACTTAACTTTAGCGCCCCCATAGGCTAGAATTCCACCGCCAATCCACATTCGATAACATATTATTCGAACCGGCATCGGCAGAATTCATGTCCGATGTACGATTGTGACAACAGATGAGGGCTAAATCGTGCTTGAAGCTTACCGTAAACATGTCGAAGAACGTGCCTTAGAAGGCATTCCACCAAAGCCACTGGATCCAGAGCAAACAGCAGCACTGGTTGATCTGGTTAAGAATCCACCAGCAGGCGAAGAAGAGTTTCTCCTAGATCTGTTGACCAACCGTGTTCCAGCCGGTGTTGACCAAGCAGCATACGTAAAAGCGGGCTTTTTAGATGCTGTTGCTAAGGGTGAAGTCACCACTCCTCTTGTTTCTCCTGTAAAAGCGGTTGAATTGCTAGGCACGATGCTTGGCGGCTACAACATTCAGCCATTGATCAGCGCATTAGACCATGAAGCTTTGGCTCCAACCGCTGTTAAAGCTTTATCTCACACCTTATTGATGTTTGATGCATTCCACGATGTTCAAGACAAAGCCGAAGCGGGCAACCCGTTTGCTAAGCAGGTCATGGAATCCTGGGCGGCTGGCGAGTGGTTTACTTCCAAGCCAGAAGTGGCTGAAAAAATAACTGTTACTGTCTTTAAAGTACCTGGCGAAACCAACACAGATGACTTGTCACCTGCTCCAGATGCTTGGTCACGCCCAGACATCCCACTTCACGCAAACGCCATGCTTAAAATGGAGCGTGAAGGCATTGAGCCAGTTAACCCAGGCACAACAGGTCCGTTAACACAAATTGAAGCTGTTAAAGCAAAAGGTTTCCCTGTTGCGTATGTTGGCGATGTTGTCGGAACAGGCTCTTCTCGTAAGTCTGCAACCAACTCTGTGTTATGGTTCTTTGGTGATGATATCCCCAATATTCCTAACAAACGTGCTGGCGGTTTCTGCTTCGGCGGCAAAATTGCACCTATTTTCTATAACACGATGGAAGATGCTGGCGCCCTGCCAATCGAAATGGACGTGACTCAAATGAATATGGGCGACGTCATCGATGTCTATCCATATGAAGGTGTTGCTAAAAACCACGACACAGGTGCTGAACTCTGCCGATTTGAATTAAAAACTCAAATGCTTCTGGATGAAGTTCGTGCAGGTGGACGTATTCCGCTGATCATCGGTCGCGGTCTGACACAAAAAGCGCGTGAAGCGCTCGGCCTAGGCCCAATTGATATTTTCCGCACACCAGAGCAACCTAACGACACGGGCAAAGGTTACACCCTTGCTCAGAAAATGGTAGGTAAAGCCTGTGGCGTTGCTGGCGTTCGCCTGGTACTTCTTGCGAACCAAGAATGACCACGGTTGGCTCACAAGACACCACTGGCCCTATGACGCGTGACGAGCTAAAAGACTTGGCATGCTTAGGCTTCTCTGCTGATCTTGTGATGCAGTCTTTCTGCCACACAGCGGCGTATCCAAAGCCAGTTGACGTGAACACTCACCACACACTACCTGACTTCATCATGAATCGTGGTGGTGTATCTTTGCGCCCAGGCGACGGTGTTATTCACTCTTGGTTGAACCGTATGCTGCTACCCGACACTGTGGGTACTGGCGGTGACTCACACACCCGTTTCCCACTGGGGATTTCCTTCCCTGCGGGCTCTGGCTTGGTAGCGTTTGCGGCCGCAACAGGTGTTATGCCATTGGATATGCCAGAATCTGTTCTGGTTCGCTTCAAAGGCACGCGTAACCCTGGCATCACGTTACGTGATCTGGTACACGCCATTCCTTACTACGCCATCAAAGAAGGCCACTTGACCGTTGCTAAAGCGGGCAAGAAAAACGTCTTCTCTGGACGTGTACTGGAAATCGAAGGCCTAGAAGACCTGACCGTTGAGCAAGCATTCGAACTGTCTGATGCATCTGCTGAGCGCTCTGCTGCAGGCTGCACCATCACTCTGTCTGAGAGCTCAGTTGCAGAATACCTGAACTCAAACATCGTGATGCTGAAGTGGATGCTGGCTGAAGGCTATGGCGACCCACGTACAATCGAGCGTCGTATCAAGGGCATGGAAGAATGGTTGGCTAACCCAAGCCTAATGCGTGCCGATGCCGATGCCGAATACCATACGGTTATCGAAATCGACATGTCTGAAATCAAAGAGCCTATCCTATGTGCTCCAAACGATCCAGACGATGCTCGCTTACTGTCAGACGTTGCTGGCGACAAAATTGATGAAGTCTTCATCGGTTCTTGTATGACCAACATCGGTCACTTCCGTGCCGCAGGCAAGCTGCTAGAAGCCTCTGGCAAATCAATTCCAACCCGTATGTGGATCGCTCCACCGACGAAAATGGATGCCGCACAGCTCTCTGATGAAGGCTTCTACAATGTCTTCGGTAAAGCAGGTGCACGCATGGAAATGCCAGGCTGTTCATTGTGCATGGGTAACCAAGCACGTGTTGCTGACAAAGCCACGGTTGTGTCAACCTCAACGCGTAACTTCCCTAACCGTTTAGGAACAGGTGCTAACGTGTACTTGGCCTCTGCTGAGTTAGCGGCTGTCGCTGCACTTGAAGGCAAGTTACCCAGTGTTGACGAATACATGGCCTATGCGAGCAAGCTCGATAGCATGTCGTCTGAAGTCTACCGCTACTTGAACTTCGATCAGATGGACAAGTATGTAGAAAAGGCATCAACTGTTATTCCAACCACCAGCGTTTAATTCGTTAAACGGCTGACAAAAAAGCCCTGAACCATTCAGGGCTTTTTTACGTCTAAATTACCTTAATGCAGCGCTAAGGCGTAGCTGTTAAACTGCGCTATTATTAACTCAATCGAGGGTGGTATGAAGCCTTTAAATTCTGACACAGCTCCTGAACCCGGCTACGAAACAGCCCAAACCAAAAATGGATTTTTAGTTCTTGCATCCCGACTGGTATTTGATGAAAAGCTCCCTATTCGCTTTATGTACAAAACCGTACCGGAGCATTTAAATGATACGGGTTGGCGAATGTTTACAGGCTACGAAACAGACGATTTTTTAGCGGATGAAATGAAAAATCTTCTCCCCGTTCCACTTGAAAAAATCTGCCTACTCGACCCGTCTCTGACGCCTCTCGTTCAATACAATGCAGGCACCGTGTGGGAAAGAGCTCCAGACACCGATGGCTGGATACAGGTGTATGACTATCAAATCCCTGTCCCGACAACCGAAGTCATGATCACCAATGATGTTGAGGAATTCATTCGCACCAAATTTGCCGATAAGGAAACGCTATGACGATGGGTTCATTCATGACCTACGTCTTACACTTCAGTGGATTACTGGTGGTCATATTGGGTTTAAGTATTAAACCTAAAATGAAAGTCTTAGGACTTGTAATTGCAGTAGGTGGTTTTTTATTAGGCACCTCCCCTGTTTGGTATTCAGCACTCACGCAACCAACAGATGAAGAGATGTATGAAGCCTGGAGAGAGCAGCAGCGCCTTCATCAAGAGCGTATGGACAATCGCCCTTAAGGCTTAGGTTTATTCGGCTGGAACAGAGTAATGCTCTCTTTCAGCTCGAATAGTCTCCATGATGCTCAGCGGATCTCGCTCAGAGCGTATTCGATCAAACAACCGTGATGCTTGCGGGTAACCCAATTTTAACATGCTCAACCATTGCTTGATCCGCCCATGCACATGCCGCTCCGATAAATCATCGATCACCTGTTGATGATAACGTTCCAACATGGGAATGAGCGCAATCCATTGCTCATCAGACGCTGCGCTAACGTCCTGACCCTGTTTAATTTGATCGGCCAAAAAAGGATTGGCTAACATTCCACGGCCGATCATCACATCCGCACAACCTGACACCTGCCGACAGCGATGATAATCTTCCGGCGTCCAAACTTCACCATTGGCAACCAGATGCAAAGACACATGATCACGGATTTTTGCAATCCATTCCCAATGCGCAGGCGGCTTATAGCCTTCTTCTTTTGTTCGAGCATGAATCGTTAAGGTTGACGCCCCTGCTGATTCAATGGCTTGTGCGTTTTCAATTGCCAAAGATTTATCAAAATACCCCAAACGCATTTTGGCCGTTACAGGAATAGATGAAGGAATCGCCTCTCTGACGGCACTTACAATGGAATGAATGAGCTCCGGTTCTTTTAACAGAACAGCGCCGCCTCGACTTTTATTCACGGTTTTTGCGGGGCAGCCAAAATTCAGGTCAACGCCAGGTGCCCCTAACTCAACAACACGAGCTGCATTTTCGGCAAGGACTGAAGGCTCACTGCCCAGCAACTGGGCAAACACAGGTACACCCGAGTGCGTTTTACCTCCATGATGCAATTCTGGCATCATTCGATAAAAGACAGAGATGGGTAATAGACGTTCAGAAACTCGAATAAATTCAGTAACGCAGTGATCGACATTGCCAGATGCCGTTAAGATATCACGCAGGGTGTAGTCAACTACACCCTCCATGGGCGCAAGGTAAATTAAAGACATGTATTCGATCTAGACCGCAGCTAAGCCTTTCAACAAGTCAGCTTTAAGATCATCAACAGACTCAAGACCCACTGACAGGCGGATCAAGTTATCTTTAATGCCTGCATCGGCACGCTCTCCTGGTGTCATACGACCGTGCGTTGTTGTGGCCGGATGGGTTATGGTCGACTTAACATCACCGAGATTGCCAGTGATTGAGATAATCTCTGTCGCATCAATGAAACGCCAAGCCGCGTCTTTGTCACCCTCAACTTCAAAGGACAAAACGCCACCAAACGCGCTCTGTTGACGACAGGCCAATGCATGCTGAGGATGATCTTCAAGTCCTGAGTAATAGACTTTGTTAATCCCTTTCTGGGTTTGCAACCACTTAGCCAAGGATAATGCGCGCTCGCTGTGCGCTTGCATGCGCAGCGGCAAGGTCTCTAAGCCCTTCAAAAAGACCCAGGCATTAAACGGGCTTAAGCAGGCACCACCTGTGCGAATAAAGCCAAAAATGGCTTCCATCTCGGCATCACGTCCAACCAGCACACCGCCAATGCAGCGCCCTTGACCGTCTAGGTACTTGGTTGCCGAATGCATGATGATATCAGCGCCCAAGGCTAATGGGCGCTGCAATGCGGGGGTTAAGAAACAATTATCCACAACTAGCAGAGCACCCGCTCCATGAGCGATCTCGGCAACGGCTGAAATATCCGTCAGTTCTGCCAAGGGATTTGAAGGGGTTTCCAAGAAAAACATTTTGGTCTCAGGCCTAATGGCGGCAGACCAAGCGTTTAAATTCGTTGGATCAACAAACGTGGTTTCGATACCCGCACGACTTAAATAACGAGTAAAAAGTGCCACGGTGGATCCAAAGACGCTTCTTGAACACACGACGTGGTCGCCTGTCTTCATCAACGCCAAGCCCAAACTCAAGATCGCGGCCATGCCAGAGGCTGTCGCAACTGCACGTTCCCCACCCTCAAGCGCTGCAATCCGTTTTTCGAATGCACGCACCGTTGGGTTGGTAAAACGCGAGTATATATTGCCGTCTTCCTCGCCACCAAAGCGAGCAGCCGCTTCACGCGCCGTCGAAAAAACAAAACTTGAGGTCGGAAAAATAGCGTCGCTATGCTCGCCTTCATCACTCCGATGCTGACCCGCTCGAACGGCTAAGGTCTCAAGGTCATACTCCTGACCGGAGAATTGAATGCGAGAAGCACGCTCAAACGAATCAGTCATAGGGATACCTCAGTTAATACGAGTGTGAAGATCGGCAGATGCATCTTCTTCTGCATCGCTATCTGAATCAGCCATGGTTTTGGCATCATCATTGCGCTTGCTCTCAAGCTTTTGTAAGTATTCAGCGTTCACCGAACCCGTGACGTACTTGCCATCAAAAACACAGGTATCAAACTCTTTAATATCTGAATTCAGCTCTGTAATGCATGCCTTGAGGTCATCCAGGTCCTGATACAGCATCCAATCGCAACCGATATAGTTGCCAACGTCTTCAGCTGAGCGGCCATGAGCCACTAATTCAGTGGCACTTGGCATGTCGATGCCGTATACGTTCGGAAAACGAACCTCGGGGGCAGCGGATGCAAAATAGACTTTTCGAGCGCCAGCGTCACGCGCCATCTGCACAATTTGCTTAGAGGTGGTTCCCCGCACGATTGAGTCATCAACCAGCATCACTACTTTATCTTTAAACTCCGATGCAATTGGGTTGAGCTTTTGACGAACAGACTTTTTGCGTAATGTCTGACCCGGCATAATAAACGTGCGGCCAATATATCGATTTTTAATAAAGCCTTCTCGGAAAGTAACACCTAATGCATGCGCCATTTCGAGAGCCGCCGTTCGACTTGTATCGGGTATGGGAATAACCACATCGATATCGTGATCAGGACGCTCTTTCTTAATTTTATCCGCAAGCTTGACCCCCATTAGCATTCTGGAAGAATGAACAGAGATATTTTCAATAATGGAATCAGGGCGAGCAAGATAGACATACTCAAATAAACAAGGCGCCAATGTCTGCTGAGTTGCGCACTGCTGCAAGAACAACTGGCCTTCGTTATCGATGTAGAGCGCTTCACCCGGCACTAAATCGCGTACACGCTCAAAACCTGAGGTATCAAGGGCCACGCTTTCGGATGCCACCATGTACTCGACTTTGCCATCAACCACACGCTTGCCGTAGACCAATGGACGAATTCCGTATGGATCACGGAAAGCCAAAACACCGTAACCTGTGATCATGGCAACCACGGCATAACCACCCTGACAACGCTTGTGCACTTCTTCAACGGCTTTAAACATATCGACAGCCGTCGGTGTCAGCTTGCCAAGACGCTGGAGCTCATGAGCAAACACATTCAACAACACCTCAGAGTCCGACGTGGTATTAATGTGTCGCAAGTCTGCACGGAAAATATCATCCGCCAAGGCTTCAGCATTGGTCAAATTTCCGTTATGAGCTAAGGCTATACCATAAGGAGAGTTTACATAGAACGGCTGAGCTTCCGCAGAGCTAGAACTACCGGCTGTAGGATAGCGAACATGCCCTATCCCCATATTACCCATCAAGCGTTTCATGTGACGCGTTCTGAATACTTCGTTAACAAGACCGTTGTCTTTGCGCATAAAGAAACGATCACCCTCACAAGTTACCATACCGGCTGCATCCTGCCCACGGTGTTGCAGCACTGTTAGTGCATCGAAAATAGTCTGGTTAACATTGCTTCTGGCAAAAATGCCGACGATACCGCACATTCAATCAACCTCAAGAGAGACGCGTTAATTCGAGATCCATGTAAGATAGCTCAGCGACCTATATTCCAGATCGCCTGCCCTATATCCTGCGCCATATCCCTTGACCAGGTTTCCATCACCAAAAAATGCGGAATAAGCACGGACTCATTCCACCAGGGATCTTGTATAGCGGGTGTCATTTTTAATAACACAATCATGATCACAACCACTAAACCGCCTCTAAGCACACCAAAACCAACGCCCAAAATCCGGTCGGTGGCGGATAAGCCCGTTGCATGCACCAAGCCGCCAATTAAAGAAGCCAAGAGGTTTCCAACAATCAGCGTGGCGATGAACAGCACAGAGAATGCGATGAGTAAATGGACCGATGGTGGCACATCAAGATAGCCTGAAAGGATATCCGCCAACACATCAGAAAATAAACGTCCAACAATAAAAGCCGCTACCCAAGAAGCAAGGGATATTGCCTCTTTGACAAAGCCTCTTCTAAGACTTAACACTGCCGATATGGCAATAATACCAATAATTGTCCAATCAACCCAATTCATCATGAATCCAATTACATCCTCAATGTGCCTAGTTTAACAGAGCAACTGCAGCAAACCTATCGTGTTATTGCGTTGAAAAGCGAACGATAATGCCGTCTAAGCCATATTCATTCTTAAGGCTGACCTTCAACTCTTCAAGACGTGTACGCTGCATCTCGGGACCGACAAACACTCGAACAACATCATCCCCATGGCGAATGTACACACGATGACCGGCATTAATGAGCCGCGTTCTAAGTTCACGCGCATTCGCTTCTTGACGAAAGCTCGCAAGCTGAAGTGCCCATGCAGCGGGTATCTGATCGGCATCTAAAGCCGGGGCTTCTTGCACAGGATTTAACGTCGGCGCTAAAGATTCCAACGGACGAGACACCGAAGCCTGTGGAGGGTCGATACTCACAACCTGCTGAACAGGTGCAGGTGGGGTTCGCTCAATAACAACGGGAGCCGCGACAACCGCTTCTTCCATCTGAGCCTCCACCTGAACGCCGATGTCTGGCACAGGTTGCAATACTGGCTCAGGGGCAACAGGTCTAGGCGCGATCTGCACGGCAGGCGCAACATAGCGTTCACCATGCCCTGCACCATCGAATGCAAATGGAACTAATGCCGCTAACATAACGCCTAAAATCAAGGCGCCCGTGACTCTATATTTAATCGCATCTTTCATTTGTTTTTACTAACCTAAGGGGAAGTTAAATAGGCTAACGCATCTGTCACGGTATAGAATGAGCCTGCCACGACCACTCGATGCTGCTCAGAAAGATGCTGGGAAAGATAGGTTAACGCACTCGGTACGTCAGAATGAAGAGTGAGCTTATCCAAGTGATTCGGTGCGCAATCGTTAAAAAATGCCTGCAATTGTTTTGCGGTTGCACCACGAGGTGTATCGAGACTGACAAGGTGCCAATGCTCAACGTCTAAACGAAGTGCTCGTAAAACTTCACCTATATCTTTATCTGCCAACATTCCAAGAACAACGTGTGTTGGCTTTGGGGGAAGCTTACTTAAAGCCGAGCTGAGATACGCCGCCGATTCTGGATTATGCGCCACATCAAGAATACATTCTGAATCATTCAGCCTGAGCATTTGCATACGCCCTGTTAATGAGGCACTGCACAAACCCGAACGAATATGAGCTTCCGTCACGGAAAATGGAGAAAGCAAAATGGCCTGAACGGCTGTGGCCGCATTTTGCAAAGGCAAAGCAGGCATATCTAAATCCAATAACTCGACGGTAGCGCCCTGGAGATCGCGTCCTTTCCAATCCCAGACGCCATCTTTTTCTTGAATCGAAAAATCAAGGTTGCGCAGGAATAAATGAGCACCTATCGACTGCGCATGGTCTACCAGAGTTTGCGGTGGATTCAGATCTCCACAGATGGCCGGTTTTTCAGACCTATAAATACCGGCTTTTTCAAAACCTATCGCGTCACGCGTGTCACCAAGCCAATCCATATGATCCATCGACACTGTGGTCACGATTGAAACATCAGCATCAATGATGTTGATCGCATCCAAACGCCCACCAAGCCCAACTTCCAGAATAACGATATCAGGCGCGGTCTGAGTAAAAAACAACAAGGCCGCTAATGTTCCATACTCAAAGTAAGTAAGGGGTATATCGGACCGCGCCGCTTCAATTTGCGCAAAACATTGACACAAGTCTGATCACTGATGTCTTTGCCAGCCAAGCGAACGCGCTCGTTATAGCGTAGAAAATGAGGCGAGGTGTAGGTTGCAACCACCAAGCCAGCGGCCGAAAACACTGACTCCAAGAGACGTGTGGTGGTCCCCTTTCCGTTGGTCCCTCCCACCGTAAAAACAAAGCTCTTGTTTAAGTTGATTTCCAGCTTAGCTGCAACCTGACTGACACGATCCAAACCCAGATCAATTTCGCCAGGATGGCAAGATTCAATATACTCCAACCATCGGGCAAGACCCCACGTCGACGATGCAACCTCTACCACAGTTATTGACTCACTTCATTTTCAATAGGTTCATCGGTTGAAGCCTCTGATGCGGGCGCATCAGACACTGGACACACCGTCGGGTGCCCCATGAGCTTACTGAGAATAGCCGCAACACGCGTTCTCATCTCTTTCCGCTCAACAATCATATCCACCTGACCGTGGGCCAATAAAAACTCACTACGTTGAAAACCTTCGGGGAGTTTTTCACGCACGGTCTGCTCAATCACACGCGGGCCAGCAAAGCCGATCAGTGCATTGGGCTCAGCAATATTCAGATCTCCCAACATCGCAAGACTCGCTGACACACCACCGTAAACAGGGTCGGTCAATACGGAGATATACGGCACACCTGAGAGCTTCATTTTTTCGAGTGCAGCACTGGTTTTAGCCATCTGCATCAATGAAAATAAGGCTTCCTGCATACGTGCTCCACCAGATGCTGCAAAGCAAACCAGTGGAATTTTACGCTCTAGGGCAAGATGAGCCGCTTGCACAAACCGCTCACCGACAACCGCACCCATAGAGCCGCCCATGAAGTTAAACTCAAAAGCAACGGCCACAACTGGCTGACCTTCAAGGGTTCCACTCATCGCGACTAAGGCATCCGTCTCACCGGTGCTTTTTTCAGCCGCCACTAGACGATCTTTGTATTTTTTGGAGTCTTTAAACTTAAGACGATCCACAGGCAACACATCAGCCCCGATTTCTTTCCGATTATCAGGATCGAGGAAAAGATCCAAACGACGGCGAGCCCCAATGCGCATGTGGTGATCGCACTTAGGGCAAACATTTAAGTTTTTGTCCAATTCAGGCTTATACAAAACCGAATCACACTTCGGGCATTTTTCCCACAATCCCTCTGGCACACTCGAACGTTTCGCTTCTGTACGTTTCACCAGAGAGGGTACTATTTTATCCAGCCAGCTGCTCATTACATTAATCCAGATGAAAAAGTTGCATTATCAGATCAGGCATCCATCGCCGTTCGCATGTCTGCAATTATCGCGCTTACCCTCGATGGGATCAACTCCGGACTATCGACCAAAGACGCAATTTGACTCACAAGTACGCTTCCAACCACTACACCATCGGATACATTTTCGATGGTTCCTACCGAATCAGCACAAAAAAGCTGAAACATTTTTACTCAAAACACGTTTGCCATAAGACATACTTAAAAGATTTTAACAGGCGATCCCTACATATTCAGCACTAAAATTAGTGACTCTTTTACAAATACAAGGTAAGGGTAACGACACTATCAAAAACAACGCCCTATTGACGAGCACTCAATGCGCCCTCTTCCTTATTTGCTAACGCATACTGACACGCGTTACCTCGTGAATAAATCGCTGAACTTTTGAAATATCCTTAAAGCCTTTTGCTTTCTCAACGCCACCACTCACATCAACCGCGTAGGGTTTTATACATAACACAGCCTCCGCTACATTGTTAGGGTCTAAACCACCCGCCAAGATAATTTTATCCGCTAAGCCATCAGGAATTAGACCCCAGTCAAACTGTGCGCCCGTTCCACCCGGCACTCCTGCAACATAGGTATCTAACAATACACCTTTTACAGCATCTGCGTAGACTTCAACTTCACGAACCAAGTCCATGTCATTGCTTACTCGAAGCGCTTTAATGCTAGGCCTTGAAAAGCCCTGGCAAAACAGAGGTGGTTCATCACCGTGAAATTGCAAAAGATCAATCTGTGTGAGATCTACAATGCGTTCTATTTCGCTGTGCGTTTCATTAACAAACAATCCAACGCTGGTCACAAAAGCAGGTAACTGTTTAATAATGTCTGCAGCTGCATTAGGCTCAATATATCGCGGGCTTGGTTTGTAAAAAACAAAACCGAGGGCGTCCGCTCCAGCACTCACAGAAGCCAAAGCGTCATCAAGGTTGGTAATACCACAAATCTTCACTCGGGCGCGCATGTTCTACCTATTCATATCAACATCAATTCGTTAATTCTGTAAGCCAAGAAAAAATGGCCCCAGAGGCAATCTCGGCAACCCATGAACTTGATCGTAGTCCACATCAACAAAGTAGAGTCCGAACGGCGGTGCCGTCACGCCACCCTGTCGCCGATCTTTTGCGTCTAAAACCTCTTTTGCCCAAAAAACAGGCGCCTCTTGTGCACCGATTTTCATTAAAACACCCGCAATGTTACGCACCATATGATGCAAAAAAGCATTTGCTTTAATATCAATGATGATCAAGCTACCAATTTGATGCAGCTCTATGTTTTGTACAGTTCTCACTGGACTCTTCGCTTGACATCCGACGGCTCGGTAGGATGTAAAGTCATGCTCTCCAATCAAAAACCTTGACGCTTGTCGCATCAATTCGACATCCAGGGTTTTCCATGTCCACGTTACCCCCTTATGCAACAATCCCGGTTTGACGGGTGATGAGTAGATGACATAGCGATAGCGCCGCGCCTTGGCGGAAAAACGTGCATGAAAATCCTGTGTAACAGGTGTTGCCCATAACACAGCGATGTCATCAGGCAGGTACGTATTGGTACCCATTACCCATGCACGCGGGTCACGTATAGCATGGGTATCGAAATGAATTATTTGGCAACTGGCACTCACTCCTGCGTCTGTTCTTCCAGCACAAATCACATTCACCGGATGATTTGCCACTTTTGCTAAGGCTTTCTCGACCTCACTTTGAATACAGCGCACGGCGTCATGTTCTTGTTTTTGCCAGCCGTGATAGAGCCCACCCGCATACTCCACTGCTAAAGCATAACGATAAGGGGCGGTCGAAACCGCCCCTTCAGGTATTACATCAGTCATAAAGCCATTCGTATCTATCAGGATAAAGAATTCAGCAGCTTCTCTGCTTCGGAACGCTGCGCTTCATTTCCTTCACGAGCTATTTCACCTAGAATTTCGCGCGCACCTTCAGCATCATCCATTTCAATGTACGCACGTGCCAAGTCTAACTTGGTTTCATTCTCGTCAGCACCATCAAGTAGATTTAGATTATCTAAAAGATCTATGGCTTCTTCATAGGAGTCAGACTCGTCAAGCGCAATGTCATCATCAGTACTTGCGAGGATATCATCTAACTCGTCATCCAAGCCCATTTCCAAATCATGAGCGATGTTCGCTGTTAATTCTTCTTCAGTCTTTTTACCTGGTGATGTTTTAGGCGCTTCTGCATCATCAACCGTCTCAGCATCATCTAACTCAAACGCCAAGTCGTTAGACAAAGCCTCTAAATCATCATCCAAGGTTTCATCTTCAGCTGCGTCAAAATCGGCTTCTGACAAGGAGAACTCAAGCTCATCCATGTCATTAGCGGCCGAAACCTCCTGATCCTGATCCTGATCCTCTTCCGTTTCGGCTGCATCACTCAATGCTAAATCACTGAAGTCCAGCAAATCCTCATCATCGACCTCAGGATCGGCATCGGAGACCCGCTCATCAAGCGGATCACGTTGCGCAATATCATCAATTGAGAACTCAAGATCTATATCATCATCCAAAGATGCATCCGAGCTACTCTCGTATGTATCTAACGCATCAGGCGCATCGGTGATGTCCATCAAGTCATCGAGATCCATCTCTTCAAGGCTTTCGTCACTAGCCTGTATTTCTTCGGACTCGTCATCGTTAAACTCTAACTCATCGAAGCTTTCCGCCGCTAACGCATCGAAATCCGTTTCACTGACGTCATCAACCTCCGATGTATTTTCGATCTCTGGCTCTACTACCGCCGATAAATCAAATTCTTCATCAATCACTTTAACGTCATCGACAGGGTCATCATCGAGGTTCAAGTCCAAATCTAGATCCATATCAAGATCTAAATCTGCAAAATCGTTTTCTTCTCCTGAGGTGTCTAATTCCTCTGAGACAAACTCCGTGGCCTCTTCTGCAGCGGCGACTGGCGCATCCTGCTGCTCTTCTTGTGCTTGAGCAACTGCGGCACCTGCAAGCGCTGTCGCTGCAGCGGCTGTGGCTACTTTAGGGATTGTATCCGAATCCGAAGTGTCATCTTTGACTGCAACGTTGTATTTTGATGATTTAGCTGCAGCATTTTTACGACGTCTACCCACCAGCAAAGCCGCAATCGATGCCAACAAGGCTGCAATGGATATCCCGCCTATTCCATACAGCATAAAGAGCTTAGCTGACTCTTCACGCCCTTCAGACGACACATTTTGCTCGACAAGCGCTTGTAACGCAGCCAAATCCTGATCTTTCAACTCAAGCATTCGCTGCATTAAAGCCAACTGGTCTTGAACCGATTCCAGCTGTTCATTTAGATCTATATTCTCACGCTCAAGCTTATCAATTGTTTCAAGCGTGAACATTAACTGCTGTTCAATCTCGCCACTGCGCTGCAGGAGGCCATCAACACTTTGAGCGGTTGTATCGGGTGCTTGGGCAACAGTTCGCTCTTGATCACCTGCAACCGCGGGTTGATCAGATGTAATACGCTGATCCAAGTCAGGCGTCACAATGCGCAGTTCCGCCTCTGCTGTCGGCACCACAGACTGAGCTTGGGCAACTTCAGATTCAACACGCTCCGTTGCTTCAACTGGAGTCGTCGGTGCATCTGTCGGTTCAGCTGTTGCAGCGACTTGCGATACGGACTCAACCGGAGTGGTTGTACGGCCACGCAAACGCCACAGGTCATTCTGCCTTGCGACTTCAAGCGATGCTTCACGTGAGGTTAATGTACCTACTTCCGCAGCTGTCGGAATTGACAACACTGTGCCAGCTGACATCATATTGATGTTACCTGACGGAAACGCTTGCGGATTCTTGCGTTGGATCGCCAACATCATCTGATCTGTTGAAATCGAGGCATCTGGCTTAAAGCGGTTAGCCAAGACCCAAAGAGTATCACCTCGTTGCACTTGAATCTGACTAGGGTCAGCGGCACGAGTCGTCGGAGCAGGAGATGGAGCAGACGCTGGTGTATCGGCAACAGGTGAAGGCAACGGCTGAGCAGGACGTGCAGGCTGTGCCGGAGTAACGGCAACCGAGGGCGATGTGGAAGCCGCTGGCTGTACACTGCGAGCGACAGGTGCAGGATCAAATGCGGGAGGATCCAGTAACACTGTGTACTCTCTGACTAAGCGTCCACTTGGCCAGTTAACCTCCAACAAAAAATTAAGGAAAGGTTCTCTGACCGGGTCGTTCGAGGTCAAACGTATAACGCCAGTTCCATCCGGTGAGGCATACACTTGAAATCGAATATTATTGATGATGCCAGAGCGATTTAATCCCGCTAACGAAAAATCATCTGCATTTGCCATTTTGGGTTGGATTTGCAATGGCGACAGATCATTCAACTGCATCAACCGAATCTCTGCATTCAGAGGCTCGTTTAAGGCGGATTTGATATTGATCTCACCAAGTCCCAACGCGTGGGCATTCGGCATCCCAAGTACCCCGGCAACAGCGAGGCTTAAGGCAAGTTTTCGCAGCATCTGATTTCCCTCATGATCCGCAACCTGTGTTTAAATATCAGAAAAAACAGAAAGTTGCATCCAAATTTATAGCTTAGTATTATTGAAAACCCTATCCACGGTCAAGCAGAGTAACGATTTCCTCTGCAATCTGTACGGCATTTAGGGCTCCACCCTTCCTTAAGTTGTCTGTTACCGCGCACAATGCAAACCCCGTAGCGGAGTTTGGTTCAACTCTCAAGCGCGATACAAAGACTCCATCCTGTCCAGCCGCATGTGTCACTGGCGAGTACAATTCGCTTTTCGAGAAGGTTAAATCCGGTACTTTACCCAGGATTTCAGCCGCCTGATCAAGCTCAATTGGATGCTGACACTCAGCATGGATCACAACACACTGCCCGTAAAACAGTGGCACTTGTAGAGCACTCACCATAACCTCTAATTGATCATCATTGAGCAATGACTGAACTTGACTGACAATACGTTGCTCTTCTAACGACTCCCCAGAAGCCGATAAACCACCCGCTGCTGGCAAAATATTAAAGGCAATTTGTTGACCAAAATACTCGCCTTCAGCAGGCCTGCCATTGAGCAAGCGAGATGCCTCAAGCGCCAAGGCCTCAACCCCTTCTCGCCCGGACTCAGCAACCGAATTGAGGCAAGTCAGATTCAAACGCAAGACCTTATACTTTTCATTCAAAGCGGATAGCGCCATTGCTGTCACAATCGCTGCAGACGACGGGCTGACAATATACTCATTGCACATTGCCGCCGCATCTTGATTACCAATGCTGGGCACCCAACAGTTTGATAAATCGGCATCATCGCTTGGACACAAGTCAATAACCGTTACTTTTTCATTGAGAAGCTGCTGTAAGTCCTGATTTGTTAACCCTGCAGGCTTGCAGTTAAACAAAATACCAACGCCAGCTAAATTGGTTTTCTCTAATGACCGAATACGCGTTGCATGCCCTTTAAACATAACACTACGCTCAGTCATTTCACCAACATCCGCAAGCCGAATATCGGTTACTGGGAAATTTCGATCTGCTAATATTTCCAGCAAATTTTCGCCCAAAAGCGTTGATGCACCGACCACTGCTACCGCTATACTCATGTAATACTCATAATCCTAAATTGTCGCAAAGACATAACGCTAATCTAATGTAATAAATCATAATTTACTATGATTATTGCGTCACAACAAAGATAAACGCTATAAACAAAGCAGCCCGAACAAATCGGGCTGTGAATAGGTCACCTATTAATCAGGCATTATGCCTGAATTAATATCCGAAGCATACGGCGTAGGGGCTCTGCGGCTCCCCACAATAACTGATCACCGACACTAAATGCATTTAAGTAGTCAGGACCCATCTTCATTTTACGCAAACGGCCCACTGGAATACTTAATGTGCCCGTTACTTTCGTTGGGCTGAGCTCTTGGACTGTGATATCACGCTCATTAGGCACAACCTTTACCCAATCGTTTGCTGAAGCGATCATGTTTTCGATTTCATCCAGCGGTACATCTTTTTTCAGTTTGATCGTAAAGCCTTGACTGTGGCAGCGCATTGCGCCGATACGAACGCAGGTACCATCGATTGCGATTGGGTTTTCAGAACGACCCAGTATTTTGTTGGTTTCAACAAATCCTTTCCATTCTTCTTTGCTCTGCCCATCGGCAACGGCTTTATCAATCCAAGGAATCAGGGAGCCCGCCAACGGCGCACCAAAATTATCCGTGGCAAACACTGGGCTGCGCATCGCCTGCGCAACTTGACGGTCAATTTCTAAAATCGCCGATGCAGGGTTATCAAGCAGCGACTTAACGGAGGCATTCACCTGCCCCATCTGCGTAATTAACTCACGCATGTTTTGAGCGCCCGCACCGGATGCCGCTTGATAGGTCATGGAACTGACCCATTCAACCAGATTTTCTTTGAAAAGTCCGCCAAGGCCCATCAACATCAACGAAACCGTACAGTTTCCCCCCACATAGGTTTTAATCCCTTTTGAGAGACCTGACTCAATGACATCAAGGTTGACTGGATCCAAAATAATAATGCTGTCTTGGTCCATACGCAGGGTGGACGCCGCATCGATCCAATACCCTTTCCATCCGGCTTCACGCAGCTTGCCATAGACTTCCAGGGTGTAATCGCCGCCTTGGCAAGAAATAATCGCGTCCATCTGCGCAAGTTCGTCAATATTGCGAGCATCTTTCAGTGCGGGGATGTCCTTGCCGATATCTGGGCCTGGTTTTCCTGCTTGAGATGTCGTAAAGAACACAGGCTCGTCAATCAGATCGAAATCCCGCTCCTCAATCATTCTCTGCATCAGTACCGAACCGACCATACCACGCCAGCCAACAAACCCTACACGTCTCATTCGTGCCCCCAACTAATAATAAAATTTAAATAACGCAAAAAAGCGGTAGATACTCTACCGCTTACCTACTCACGCATCATCAAGCTTGCAAGGCCTTTACAACCGCCTCGCCCATTTCAGACGTACTCACCCGCACCATACCCTCTGACATGATATCAGCTGTGCGTAAGTTTTGATCCAACACTTGACTAACCGCAGCCTCTATTTTATCCGCAGCCGCGCCTTCTCCAAGAGAGTATCGTAACATCATAGCGGCAGAAAGGATGGTTGCCAACGGATTTGCGATTCCTTGACCTGCTATATCCGGTGCCGATCCATGACAAGGCTCATACATACCTTTGTTGTTTGCATCCAATGACGCGGATGGTAGCATACCGATTGAACCTGTCAGCATTGCAGCTGCATCAGACAAAATATCGCCAAACATATTGCCCGTTACCATCACGTCAAACTGCTTAGGTGCCCTTACCAACTGCATAGCGGCGTTATCCACATACATATGGCTTAATTCAACATCCGGGTATTCAGCTGAAAGTTCATTCATAACCTCACGCCAAAGCACTGTGACTTCTAGCACGTTGGCTTTATCGACAGAGCACAGCTTTTTATTGCGCGCTCGTGCGGCTTCAAACGCTACACGCCCAATTCGACGAATTTCGTTTTCATCGTACACATACGTGTTAAAGCCCTCACGAACACCACCGTCTTTAGTGCGATAGCCTCGTGGCTGGCCAAAATAAATGCCGCCTGTTAACTCACGTACAATCAGAATATCCAAGCCTGACACAACTTCCGGCTTTAACGTGGATGCATGCGCTAGTTGCGGATACAGTATTGCAGGGCGCAAATTGCCAAACAATTGTAAATTAGAACGAATCCCCAAAAGGCCTTTTTCTGGACGGATCTGGAAGTCTGGGTTCGTATCCCATTTAGGTCCACCAACAGCACCTAAAAGAATGGCATCGGCTTTTTGAGCGGCATCCAGCGTCTCTGCTGGCAATGGAACGCCAGTTGCATCGATAGCCGCTCCCCCAACCAGTGCTTCAGACAACACCAGCCCTAATGAGAATTGCTCATTAACGGTCTCCAAAACCTTACGCGCTTCTGCAACAATTTCTGGCCCTATGCCATCACCCGGTAAAATCAGTATCTGCTTAGACATGACGCAAAGAATCCTATATCAATCGTGAAAAATTATGAAAACAACCAAGGAGCCGTTTCTTTCCGTTTCTGCTCATACTCGCGAATCGCGTCTGCATGCTCTAGGGTCAAGCCAATATCGTCTAGCCCTTTCAACAAGCAATGTTTACGAAAACCATCTATCTCAAACCCTAAAGCGCTTCCATCTGGCTTTACCACCTGCTGGTTTTCGAGATCAATCGTCAGTTGATACCCTTCATTCGCTTCAACTTCAACGAAGAGTTGATCGACGTCTTTTTCGTCGAGGATGATGGGTAAAAGTCCGTTTTTAAAGCTGTTGTTAAAAAAGATATCTGCATAACTAGGAGCAATAATCGCTCGAATGCCAAAATCCTCTAAAGCCCAAGGCGCATGCTCACGACTTGATCCACAGCCAAAATTCTTACGCGCCAATAAAATACTGCAACCTTGATAGCGCGGTTTATTTAAAACAAACTCTGGATTCAAAGGGCGTTGACTGCAATCCTGATCTGGCTGTCCTTCATCCAAATAGCGAAGCTCATCGAATAAGTTTGGACCAAATCCAGAGCGTTTAATCGATTTCAAAAACTGCTTTGGGATGATCATATCCGTGTCGACATTCGCACGATCTAAGGGTGCAACAATGCCTTGATGGGTTATAAACTGTTTCATATGCGTGCTCCTTAGGCATTATTCACTTGGCGAACATCAACAAAATGACCTGCAATCGCAGCAGCGGCAGCCATTGCAGGACTGACCAAATGCGTCCGACCGCCAAATCCTTGCCGCCCTTCAAAGTTACGGTTGGAGGTCGATGCACAATGCTCACCAACACCGAGCTTGTCTGGGTTCATCGCCAAACACATAGAACAACCGGGCTCACGCCACTCCATTCCAGCGTCCAAAAAGACTTTATCCAATCCTTCCTGTTCAGCCTGAGCTTTCACCAAGCCAGATCCAGGCACTACCAATGCCTGCTTGATGGTGCTCGCGACTTTTTTTCCTTTAACAACCGCCGCTGCCTCACGCAGGTCTTCGATACGAGAGTTGGTGCACGAACCAATAAAAACACGGTCCAATTGAATATCCGTAATTTTTTGCTTCGGCTTCAAGCCCATGTAGTGCAAAGCTCGCTCGGCACCTTCACGCTTAACGGGATCGTCCATTTCAGCGGGATCAGGAACACAATCCACAACAGAGGTCACCATTTCGGGTGAGGTTCCCCAGGTGACTTGAGGCTGTATATCTTCTGCACGAATGACAACCACTTCATCGAACACTGCATCGTCATCAGAAACCAACGCTTTCCAAGCCGTAACGGCGCTCTCCCAATCCTGAGCCTTTGGCGAGAATGGGCGGTCTTTTACATACTCAAGGGTTTTTTCATCCACCGCAACCAATCCAACACGGGCACCGGCTTCAATGGCCATGTTACAAATGGTCATTCGGCCTTCAATTGAAATGCTACGGATGGCTTCTCCGCCAAACTCGATTGCATAGCCTGTTCCACCGGCGGTTCCAATAACTCCGATGATATGCAAAATAACGTCTTTAGCCGTCACACCTAAGCCTAACTGACCATCAACACGAACCAACATGTTTTTCATTTTTTTGGTAATCAAGCATTGAGTCGCTAGTACATGCTCGACTTCAGACGTGCCGATCCCGTGTGCAAGCGCGGCAAACGCACCGTGTGTCGCCGTATGGGAATCCCCACAGACAACCGTCATGCCTGGCAAGGTTGCTCCCTGCTCAGGCCCGACAACATGCACTATCCCTTGGCGGATATCGTTCATTTTAAATTCGGTAATACCAAAGGTATCGCAGTTATCATCCAGGGTTTTCACTTGGATGCGTGACACTGGATCAACTATACGATCAACCCCGCCAGAGCGTTCGGTCGTCGGCACGTTATGGTCTGGAGTTGCGAGGTTTGCATCAATACGCCAAGGCTTACGTCCTGCGATGCGCAACCCTTCAAATGCTTGCGGAGAGGTTACTTCATGCAATAAATGACGATCAATGTAGAGAAGCGCGCTGCCATCTTCATTCGCGCGCACCAAGTGATCATCCCATAATTTGTCGTACAGCGTCTTACCGGCCATCGCAATCTCCAAGACAGGTTTAAAATAGTTATAGCGGAATACTAATTCACTCCGTTACAATAAACAAATTCATAATTTTTATCTTATTCATTCCTAAAAGGAATACAAAGGCACGGATCATCTCCATGGACAATGCAAGCCTAACAGCCTTCGTTACAGTTACTGACTGCCAATCCTTTTCAGAAGCCGCTGATCGACTATATTTGACGCAATCGGCCATTAGCAAACGCATTGCTCTGTTAGAAAGCCAACTCAATTGTCGCTTATTTGATCGAATCGGACGGCACGTCATGCTCACCGACGCAGGCCGCCATTTATTGCCAAAAGCTCGCGAAATATTACTTGCGATCAAGGATGCAGAACGACTTGTTTCGAATTTAAGAGGCTCCGTCAACGGCCGTCTTTGCGTTGCCGCCAGCCATCATATTAGTCTGCATAGACTCCCCCCCGTGCTCAAACACTATGTCGCTAAATTTCCAGAGGTTGAGCTAGACTTACGCTTTGATGAGTCTGAGCTGGCTTACGAAAGCGTATTGCGCGGTGACATTGAACTGGCGTTAATTACCCTTGCACCTGAGCATGATGCTCGAATTATTTCGCAAGTCATTTGGCAAGATCGACTTTTCTATGTCGCATCGCAACAACACGTGTTAGCAAAAGAATCTAGATTAACCTTGGATAGACTGAGCCAATACCCCGCCATTTTACCCAGAAGCAATACATTTACTCACCAACTCGTTCTTAAGCAGTTTTCAGAGCATAACCTTGAACCGAGTGTACACATGAGCACAAACTACCTCGACACCTTGCGCATGATGGTATCCATCGGACTGGGTTGGAGCTTACTACCTGAGACGATGATTGATGATACTTTAGTACGTTTACAACTGAATGTAGAACCCGTTGAACGCCCCTTAGGCTATATTTATCATCGCAATCGAACCCTGTCGAATGCTGCACTTGAGATGATTCAGCTTCTTGAACAAGCCCGATCATAGCCCAGCCTATAAAAGTATTCATCACTATTTGATAAACACATAGACAAGCCCAATGAATAAAAAAACGCTCTTAGGTACAATAAAAACACACACCAAAGCAGTCAGAGGAAGCCGTTTGTGACAGATGATCTGCACACATTGATTCAACAATGGTTGACGATGCAACAACAAGGCACCGTCTCATCGGATGATCCATTGCTGGATTGGTCTCGCCTCATGACACGTTTACAGCAAAGCAGCTGGGAGTATTTACCTGAGCAACATGCTGAACTCATCAGCTTGATGACACAGGAGTCCATTGAGTTCACACGCTTTGCCAGTCAACTGATTCTGCAAAACCACACTCTGCAGGATATACAGGGGTTCGTAAAAGGCTTTAAAGAGCACATTAGCCAACTGAGCCGGGATTGGATTTTAAAGCGCTGGCAAATTCCTGAGCAGCTTCATGCGCTCATCCACACCAGCCAACTTACCTTTCAAGGCTTAGGTGAACAACCTATGCTGCAAGGGCTAAATACGCTACTTGAATCCAATGCTGAACACTTAACGTTAAAACAACAACGTTTAATTCGCGAAGGCACTCAGCTGCTTTACGACTATCAAATTGCATTTGGGCAATACGCTGAGCTTTTTGATCAAATTAATCAAAGCGCCATCAAAGGTCTTACGGATAAAATCGATAGCGCACCTGAGCCGATTAACAGTCTCAAAGCCCTACACGAAGCCTGGACACATGCCTACGAAAAAGAGTATGCAAGCGTGGTTGCAACGGAACACTACCAAACCACCTACGGGCAGATTAGCAACGCCTCTTTTGCCCTACGCGAGTTCTATCAGACGTTTCGTAATGAACAACTCGCTCAGATAGGTATTGCATCCGAAACCTCTCTAAGCTTAGCATTTGAGCACATACACCGCTTACGAAAACACGTAAGGCAATTAGAAAAAGAATTGTCTGTGATTCCCGAATTGCAGCGATCATTATCCGAGCTACGCTTGGAGATTGATCAACTCAGGAACAACTCGAATGACTAAAATTCAGCTTGATGCTGAGACATTAAAAAACGAAATACTCGAATTCAATCAAGCCCTGATTGACAGTTATGAAGTATTAAAGCGGCTACCAGAGGTTAAAACCGGACAAACCCCTTATCATGTGATTTACACGATTGATAAAGTCCAACTCAAGTACTTTGAGCCTAAAAAAATAGACCCATCACTAACCCCCTTAGTGATGTGCTATGCCTTAGTGAATCGCCCTTACATGCTTGACCTAACCCCCGAGCAGTCTCTGATTCAGTCGCTACTCGATCAGGGCCAACCGATTTATTTGATCGATTGGGGCTATCCAGATGCCAGTGACCGTTTTTTGGATCTCGATGACTACATTCTTTATTATATGGATGCCTGTGTTGAGGCAGCACTCAACGCCACAAAGACAACTCAACTCGGCCTACTCGGGGTGTGTCAGGGTGGAACCTTTAGTCTGTGCTATACGGCACTCAACCCACACAAAATTGACCGACTGATCACAGTCGTCACCCCGGTTGATTTCAGCACGGAGGATTTTACGCTCAGCCGATTGGTTAAACACGTCGATGTCGACCTCGCCGTTAAGACGTATGGCAACATTCCCGGCAGCTTACTAAATGAAACCTTTAATGCGTTGCTGCCCATGCGCCTTGGCGTCCTTAAGAATTTACAAATGCCAAAAAACTTAAGCACAGCCTCAACAGCTGTTCGCTTTTTAAGTATGGAAAAGTGGATTTACGACAGCCCCGATCAAGCGGGCGAAGCCTTCCGATCTTTTTTGAAAGACTTTTTTCAACAAAACAAACTCATTCAAAAGACACTTGTCATCGGTGATCACACCATTGATCTCAAGCGAATTCATCAACCTATTTTAAATATTTATGCATCTCAAGATCACTTGGTTCCCCCCTCTTCTTCGATGGCACTTAAAGGGTTAACAAGCAGTTCAAACTATCAAGAACGAGTATTCAATGCAGGACATATTGGTATTTTTGTTAGCCCAAAACACAATCTGACGTTAGCGGCAGAAATCGCAGGGTGGATGCAAAATTAAAGCGAATTGCCATAACCTTAGTGTTATGGCAGTTTCATTTACTTCGCTGGCTCGTCCTTTACAGGAGCGTCGTTAGCGCCTTCTTTAGGCGAGCCTTTTTTAGCGGCTTGCTCAGCCTGATAATCAGACTCACGCAAATTGGGATTAAACATTTTCCATACTGCAAGGTTTTGATCGGCAATGCGGTTCATCATCGTTAAAGGGTTTGCAACACCCATCATATTTTGCATTTGATCACGAATGCGGTCCTGATGTTCAAGAAAGGCCGCTATGCTTTGTTCGAGATACTGACTCATCATACCTTGCATACTGTCGCCATAAAAACGGATCAGTTGCTGTAAGACCTGATTGGTCAATAAGGTGCCGTGCCCTTCAGCCTCTTGCTCACTGATGATCTGCATTAGGATATTACGAGTTAAGTCCTGACCCGTTTTTGAATCTAACACTTGAAACGCTTCTGACTTTAAAACTAAAGCTTTGACATCCTCCAGAGTCACGTAACAACTGCGAGATGTATCGTACAATCGTCGATTGGTATATTTTCTCAGGATACGCATGCTCGGCTCCTTAACTTGATCACTACTCACTTAGATTCCCTACCATCAGACTCGGAACCCATGCGAGAATACTGGCTCATCATATTCATTAATAACCTTTGAAATCCCTCTAACGACCCAACCCCTGTTGCCATAAACGGTTTGAATAGTGTTAAAGGATCATACCCTTCAACACCGGCTTGCATTCGGTCACGTATTTGCTGCAACATCTCTTCATGAAACCCAGATACATCAGGCAAGCCTAAGCTTTCCCTAAGCTCTTGCGGGGTCATTTCGATGTCAATTTTAAACTTCATTATGAGCGCCTCTAGCGTTTAACTGCATAAGCTTCAGATAGTTACTTACACTATAACAAGAAACCTCTAAGAGTCCAGCTTAAGCACCTTTTCGGGGCGAATCCACACCCATGCTAAGCCGAATCCGAGCAAACTCACCATGGCTGCAATGTAAAAGGTTGCACTGCCCATCACCCCCCATAAAACACCGGATAGAATGGCACCTGCTGCCCCTCCGGCACCAAAGCCCGCACTTGAGAATAATGCCTGCCCTCGCCCCTGTGTTGATGGACTGAAATAATGACTAACCAGTGCAATTCCAACCGCATGTAAGCTGCCAAACGTAGCCGCATGCAGCAACTGAGATAGCATCATTACCCAATACTCCTGTGAGAATAGCCCGATCAACATCCAACGTAACACGCACAAGGCTAAACTTATCAACATAACGAGTCGCAAGCTAAGATGCTTAAAAATCCAAGGCATCATCCAAAACAGTGCCACCTCAGCCAGTACACCCACCGCCCAAAGCCAACCCACTTGAGCCGAGCTATATCCAAGATCCAGCATCATCAATGAGTAAAACGTATAGTAAGGCCCATGACCTAACTGTATGAGAAAAAAGATAAGAAAAAATACTTGGACCTGAGGAATAAACATAATATGGCGCATGGAACGTGTGTCGTGGTGATCAGCGCCAGCAACCTCTTTGGCTGGCTTAATCAGTAAGCTGTTTAACCAAATCAACAGCATGATCATCAACAAAATCCAAGGAAGAACACCTATCTCGACAACTTCTAATAAAGCGCCAATCATCAATACGGCAAAAATAAACCCCACAGACCCCCATAATCGGATGTGGCTGTATTTGGCTTTATCTTTACCGAGCAGTTTCAAGGTCAACACCTCAAATTGCGGTAAAACGGCATTCCAAAAAAAGCTAAATGCAAGCATGGTCAAGCCAACGCCAAGGGCCGTACCTTGCCAAAAAATAGCAATGAACACGATCCATGCCATTAACGCACCGAATTGCACAACCTTTACACGCTGTCCCGTATGATCCGCAATCCAGCCCCAGAGGTTCGGCGCAAATATTCGAGAGATGTGAAGCGTTGCCATCAGAAGCCCAATGGTTTGCGCATCAAAGTGAAGCGATTCTAAATATAAGCTCCAGTAAGGGACTAGCGCTCCAAGAAGCGCAAAGTAAAAAAAATAAAACCCAGATACACGTAAATAAGGCATAGAAGGCTACATTGTTGACTAGCAATTGCGTTAGAGATACAGGAACCCCATGACTTTTTCAACACAATGCCCCCCTATCCACAGCTCTAGTGGATTGATTTATCACATTTTCGAATTTCTTTTCTCAAAATTGTTATGTTATAACAAATATAAATAATAACCGTATATTACATATCAAGGAGTCACATGCTTACATCACAGAAACATGCGCTTGTCGTTAGTGCTCATTCAGCAGACTTTGTCTGGCGAGCCGGAGGTGCCATAGCATCACATGTCAAACAAGGGTGGAAAGTTAAGGTCATTTGCTTGTCATATGGTGAGCGCGGAGAGTCTGCCAAACTCTGGCGGCAAACAAATATGACATTGGAAAAAGTTAAATCCGTACGACAAAATGAGGCAGAACGCGCCGCCAATATTTTGGGAAGCGATATCGAGTTTTGGGATATCGGCGACTATCCTCTGCAGATCAATAATGACATCTTATTCAGATTGGTTGACCTGTACCGGACCTTACAACCGGAGTTTGTATTGAGTCACTCGTTGCATGACCCTTATAACTTCGACCACCCACGTGCAATGCAGCTGGCACAAGAAGCACGCATTATTGCTCAAGCCGAAGGCCACCACCCCGGTGAACAAGTGTTGGGCGCTCCTCCGATTTATGCATTCGAACCGCATCAACCAGAGCAATGCCAGTGGGAACCAAACACATTTTTAGACATCAGCGATGTATGGGATACAAAGCTCGAAGCCATTAAGTGCATGGAGGGCCAAGAGCATCTATGGGAGTATTACACTCGAGTTGCCCAGCAACGTGGTGTTCAAGCGAAACGCAATATTGGCATTACGAGCAAACAGGATATTCGGTTTGCGGAAGGCTATATGAAGCTGACTCCCTCTGTTGTGAGCTCGCTTTAATCACTAATGACAACTCAACAAAGAAGGTCTAATATGAGTTAGAGAAAGGTTTAAAAAGCGATTTTTTCTAGTATAGAAAAATGGCGGTCCAATTTAGATTTCAAGACAACTGGACCGTCACAATCACACGTCATAACTTTTTAAGCAACTCACGCCCCACCCAATACTTAGCAAACTGCTGTGCTACACGGCCATTGCGAACGCCACGCCCTTGCGCAAAACGCACAGCCTCTAACTGTAATCCTTGACAAAACTCAGGGGCTAGTCCATGACTTTGACCTAATCGCTTGGTCCAATGTTCGGCGGCTCGCAAATAGGTTGCTTGATCGAAAGGATAAAAGCCAATCCACTCACCAAACCGATCCGATAAGGATATCTTTTCTTCAATCGCATCACCTGGGTGTAGCTCACCGTTCACCCATTCGGTTTGCAGATTGTCCGATGCAGCCTCGGGCAACAGATGGCGTCGATTGGACGTGGCATACAGAAGCACATTGTCCGGTGTCCGCGATAAAGCGCCATCCAATGCACTCTTCAAACGTTTATAACTGACATCATCCTCCTCAAAGGACAAGTCATCACAATAAATAACGAAACGCCAAGGTTGATCGGCTAAAGCATTCAAAATATAAGGCATCTGGATGAGATCTTCACGATCAACTTGGACCAATCGCAACCCTTGATCGGAGTATGCTTGCAATAAAGCTCGGACAAGTGAAGATTTACCTGTACCGCGTGCTCCCCACATCAACACATTATTGGCAGGTAGCCCATGCAAAAACTGACGCGTATTACTGACAACACGCTCACGCTGAGACTCAATCCCGATCAAGTCCTCTAGACTCACGGGGCTGCTTGTTACAACAGGTATCAGAGCTCCCTGCCCTCGTTCCACTCGCCAAACGGCGGCACACTGAGTTGACCAGTCAATTGAAGGGGAATCGACAGGCAAAGCCGCTTCAAGTGCAACTGCAATTCGATTCAGGAAAGAATGTAGTTTTTTCATACTCAGGAAACCTGCTGATAAAGAATCCAACGGGACTCTTAAACGTCGTTAATCTTTACTATTTGTGTTCGTCGTAAACAAACTCTACGCCCACTGGATTAGGCCGTCATACCGGTTATGAGCCTATTACCCAATCTGCATCCGCCGTTTCAACTCCCAAAATAGCGAGTATCTGATTTTGCCCTGCCAGCAAAATTTGCTGTTGCTCCTGCTCATCCGTAATACTTCTAGCGATACTGACGGCACCAATCATCGAAGCGATAATTGCACGCGACTTTTCACTGATAGTGTTTTGATCAGCGGCAAATGGCAGCTTGTTTAATCTTGCCAAGGCTGTAATTCGCTTTTCTAACACGCTTTTCATATGCTGGTAAGCCTGCTCATAGAGCTTGCGGATTTCAATTCGCTCGCTGCCAATTTCATTGAACAATAGGGTTTCCGGCCCCGGTGTACTTTGCTCTTTCACTGCAAGAAGATTGAGATAGTCGGTTATCAGTGACGTCAAATGTCTAACCGCGAAGGGCCCCTTTGCTAAGCGCGCGACACGGCTACGCTTGAAAGTCTCCAGTATAGATGCATTGAACAAAGCCTCCTTCGACTCAAAATGCGCATAAAAAGCACCATGTGTCATCCGTGCCAACTTCATAATTTTACCAATGGACACTTTTTCAAAGCCGTAGCGACAGAAAAGCTCGGTAGCCGAAGCCAAAATGCGCTCTTTAGATTGAGACTTATGTGCTTTGGAATAAGACACTTACCAACCCCACCCTATAAATATTATCTTGATCATATATTGGCCGAGATTATATTGCATCTATTACCACCAAATGGAGATATGGCAATGAGTTCACCGATTGTAATCACAGGCATGGGAATCGTCAGCCCTCTCGGCATTCATGTTGATGCTGTATGGCAACGACTTTTATCCGGTGTCTCTGGTATTCTCCCTATTGAACATTTCGACACCTCCGACTTTCCCGTTCAAATTGCGGGACTGGTACCAAGTCAGTTGCAGGACCCGAAGGGGGGTTAGACGAGCTGTCCGTTATCGGCATCAAAGAGCGTAAAAAAATGGATAAATTTACCCTTTTCACACTCGCTGCCGCGCAAGAAGCACTGAAGCAGGCTGGCTGGCACCCACAGTCAGAAGAAGACAAACAAAGCACGGCGACAGTCATTGGCACTGGCATCGGTGGGTTTCCGACGATTACAAATGCTTATCAGACGCTGATAAGCCGCGGATATAAAAAAATATCGCCCTTTACTGTCCCCTCATTTCTGGCCAATTTGGCGGCTGGTAATGTATCCATCAAATATGGTTTCAAGGGACCCATTGGTTGCCCAATCACAGCCTGTGCTGCAGGATTGCAAGCGATTGGCGACGGCATGCGCCTTATCCGTAGCGGCGAGGCAAATATTGCGCTCGTAGGTGGCGCTGAAAGCTGCGTCGACCCACTCGCTCTGGCCAGTTTTCATGCGATGAAAGCCCTATCAACGTTAAATGAAGTGCCGCAGGAAGCATCACGCCCATTTGATCGAGAACGCGACGGCTTTGTCATGGGCGAAGGCGCTGGCTTACTCGTTATCGAAACGCTTGAACATGCCCTTGCACGTGGCGCCACACCTCTCGCCATGATCAGTGGTTACGGCACCAGTGCAGATGCGCACCACATTTCCTCAGGGCCGGAAGATGGATCAGGAGCGGCAGCGGCCATCCACCGTGCACTCAAAATGGCAGGACTTCAACCTGAAGATGTGGATTACATCAATGCTCATGCTACCTCTACGCCTGTCGGTGACAATGCAGAAATCGCTGCGTTACGAAGTGTTTTCGCCGAGCGGCTACCTCACATCCCAATCTCGGCGACTAAGTCAGCCACTGGACACCTTCTCGGAGCAGCTGGTGGAGTTGAAAGCATTTTTACAGCGCTATCAGTCATGGAAGGAAAACTTCCACCCACATTGAATTTGCAGCAAGCCGATCAAGGCATGGAAGACCTAGACTTAGTGCCTGACTTGAATCGTCATCACGAAGTAAAGCATGCTTTGTGCAATGCATTTGGCTTTGGCGGGGTCAATGCGGCACTGATCATCAGCCGTTTATAAGACACTGAATACCGACGTGAAATAAAATTAACCAAACATTAGTGACAGCATTTTAAGCTTAAGCGCTAAAGTCATCATGGGTGAAATGCAGTGGGGTCAATAGCCACACATTAAAGGCTTACAACATTTTCGGGCTTTAATAAGCCCGAAAATGTTCACGATTGCACAATTATGCTTTAAAAACTTCAACAGGAGTGAAGTAATAAAAGTCACTGTGTCTCAGTCTTTTTTGTGAGCATGAGTAGTTTTCGATTAATCCTTAAGACCAACACACATGCAACACCTAGCGCCATCAGTTCTGCGAGCGGGATGGTGATCCAGACACCCTCAATACCCATAAATTTGGGTAAAAGTGCCACACCAATCAAGACAAATACGACACCACGCAATGCCGCCACAACGATCGAACTCATTGCTTCGCCGAGTGCCGTAAAATAAGCCGTAATCAGTATATTGAGGCCATTCATTAAAAACACGAATGCGGATATATGCAGACCCGCCAATGCGATCTCAAACACACGTTTGTTGCTTAAATCAAAAAACAAACCCAGGGCATATTCACCAAACCCTTGCAATAGGATAAACACACTAATACCTATCCCGAAATTCACCAAAGCCGCAAAACGGAAAATACGTTTTACGCGCTCGTAGTTTTTTGCACCAAAGTTATAGCTCAATACTGGAATCAATCCATCTGAAATACCGAGAAACAGTAGTATCCCTACGAAATTGATGTAATTAATTGCCGTGAACGCCGCAACGCCATCGGCACCCAGCATTTTAACCACGGTTAGATTGATAATCAGTATACTGATTGCGGCTGCGAGTTCAGATACTCCTTCGGAGGAACCGTTATAAACGGCTTTGATCAACAAAGGCATACGCATACGCCCTTTGAGCATCGATAAACGCTGCTTGACGTTGAAAGTCAAATAGGCGGACATCCCAAGTCCGATCGAAAACGCAATCCCTGTTGCCAAACTTGCCCCCATTGTGCCCATATCGGTGCCTAGAACCAAATACAAACTCAGTGCAACGTTGATGATTACTACCGAGGTCATAATCATCATCGAAAACTTGGGATGCCCCAGCGCCTTCAACATAACATCTGAGTAAAAGCATAAGGTGATAGGAAGAATGAAAGGAACAAGCCCTTTGAAGTAAGCCAACGCATGGGGCAATAGACGCTCATCCGCCCCCAAATGTTGCGTTAAGGGTTCTGCAAACATCAGTAAAGCACCTGTAGAAACCAAGCTAACCAGTACCAACGACCAGAAACCTGTTGTCATTGCATCTTGAGCTTTTTCAATATTCTGTTCACCCAACCCCATGCTGACAAGCGTTTGACTGCCAATACCCACAATCAATGCTATCACCATAATTGCACTAAATAAGGGTAGAATAATATTGACGCCACCCAATGCATCAGACCCAAGATGGTTGCCTACCACAATCCCGTCTATCAGGTTTTGAATTCCAAAGAATAGCATCGTCACCACGCTGGGGAGTGCATACTTAATAAACAGGCTACTGACAGGTCCCTGTTCCAATAAATGTTTATTGTCTAAATTGCTTTGCATGTGTGGCTCCGTTTCCTAACGCCTTCCTAGATATCTGCAATGATCAAATGTTATAAGGAGACTGAAATAGCTGAGGTGGATAAAGGTCACCCAGATCAAGATCTCGACATGCTTTATCCAGTAGAACAGTCAATTGTTGCAACTCTTCTGCCGAAAGAACCTGCTCAAAATGACGCACCGCGGCCTGATACACTCTTGGCTCCTCTTGTTTTAACGTCATCGCTTTTGTAGTGGGAAGGAGTCTTTGCGCCCTTGCGTCCTCAGAACAAGGCTGTCTTGAAAGATAACCACGTTTCTCTAGCTTACTGATCATGCTGCTAGCTGAAGCCTTACTCACTTGCATAAGTTCAGCCAACTCAGTCAAACGCAACCCCGTCTCGCTCCAAGCCAACAAAATATAGACGTATTGCAACTCGCTGTTTGTCAACTCAAGATGGTCGTTATGCTGGGCTCGTTCACGCCATTGATTCCAGAGATGCCACTCTAGTCGCTGCAAGCTGGGTCGTATATCCATAGAAACTCTCTAAATATAGGCAATATCAATATTAGTTAGTCTAACTAACTTAATGATTAAGGTAAAGTAAACAACAGCCCAAAGAACGAAATACTAAGAGCTGATGAAGTCTGCATACGATTTTTTAGACACAAAGAAGGAATGAAAGCGTAACCTAAGACACGCTTTCGTCAAAAATACACCTTAGACCTCGAAAGAGTCACTCGCTTTCACAAATGACGCCTGACCATGACACTAAACTTTGCGTAACACCACCGAACCCACAGAGTAACCAGCACCAAACGAACTCAGCAAACACAAATCGCCTGAATCTAATCCATCACGATAGCGCTCAAATGCAATGATCGACGCTGCGGAACTCGTGTTACCAAACTCATGCAAAATGGTTGGCGCTTCATCTTGCGTAGGATCACGCCCGAGTACCTTACGCGCGATAAGACTGTTCATATTGATGTTAGCCTGGTGCAGCCATAATCGACGAAGATCCGACGGCGGCAGCTTGAGCAAATTCAAATGGTCCAGAATGAGATCTGCCACCATCGGCACCACATCTTTGAAAACCTTTCGCCCCTGCTGCACAAAATAGGTATCCGGTGCATCCAAGGAGCGATCTTCACACTTAGTCAGGAAACCAAAGTTATTGCGGATGTTGTTTGAAAAGGCGGTTTTTAGGCGTGTTCCCAGTATACGAAACTGTCGCGGACTGTGTGCCGCATCCTCTGGTTCAACAATCATCGCCGTACAGGCATCACCAAAAATAAAATGGCTGTCGCGGTCGCGGTAATTCAAATGTGCCGAACAAATTTCGGGATTCACCACCAACACACGCGAAGCACTGCCCGCTTGCAGAGTATTATCCGCCAATTGCAGAGCAAATGTAGCAGACGAGCAGGCAACGTTCATATCAAAGGCAAAACCGCCTGCCCCCAATGCCTGCTGGACTTCAATTGCCACTGCAGGGTAGGCACGCTGCAAATTGGAGCAGGCAACAATCACGCAATCCAGATCAGCGCCTGACAAACCTGCTTCATCCAACGCCAACTGAGCAGCCTTCACGGCCATTTCAGCTTGTAGACTCAGGCTGTCATTGGCTCGTGGTGCAACATAGGGTTTCATCCGCTTTGGATCAAGAATCCCTTGTTTATCGATTACATAGCGGCTAAGAATACCCGACGCTTTGTCAATAAATGCCGTCGATGAGGGCTGCAACTCTGTCAGCTCACCTTGCGCTATATCCGCACTGTTCTGCTCGTTGTAGTCAGCTACAAAACGGTTAAACGATTCCACCAATTCATCATTATTGATGGTATCGATAGGCGTATACAGTCCTACACCACTAATTACAGTATTCAAACAAGGCACTCCGAGTAAAATGGCTATCAAACACGCCTATCTGTCTTTTCAGGGCAAAGCGCTTATGCATTCTGCTGCATGTTTCAGGCTAAATCCAGCCTCCCTTCAACAGGACTCTCTAAAATGATCTTGCACTCCTACTCAACACCGATTTATGTGCATTTCGATATCGAGTACTGGGCTCACCCGCAAGGCGAGGATTGGCATACCCTTCCGACATGGTATCATAGCGAAGCCACCGCCTCCCAACCCAATTCTGAGCCTTTATGCATACAACTGCTTTGCCTATTGATGACGTTATTCCGAAACTCTGTGAATCACTGCAAACACCTGGTGTTGTATTATTAAGCGCAGAGCCCGGCGCAGGTAAAACCACGCGTGTGCCTTTAGCTTTATTAGATGCGCCTTGGCTGGTTGGTAAACGTATTGTAATGCTCGAACCCAGGCGTGTTGCTGCGCGTAATGCGGCGCTGTTCATGGCACAACAATGCGGGGAATCGGTTGGAGAAACAGTCGGCTATCGTATTCGTTTAGATGCAAAAATTAGCCAAAAAACCCGCATTGAAGTTGTCACAGAAGGTATTTTAACGCGCTTACTTCAAGACGACCCTGAGTTAACAGGCGTAGGGCTGGTTATTTTTGATGAGTTCCATGAGCGCAATTTACAATCGGATCTTGCGCTTGCTCTGGTGCACCATAGTCAACAGATCTTGCGTCCTGACCTCCGCATATTAATCATGTCGGCCACATTAGATGTGCAAACACTCACATCCGCTTTAGATGCGCCTTTAATCCAAAGCAAGGGACGCAGCTTTCCAGTCAGTGTGCATTACCAACCACCCCTGAATACTCAAATATCACTGATTGATCATTGCGCTCAGGTTGTCCGTCAGGCATTGACCCATGAAGGGGATATTTTAGTGTTCCTTCCCGGTGTGAGGGAGATTAATCAATTGCAAAATGCCCTAAGCAACCTAGCCAATGACATTCAAGTCCTTCCCCTGCACGCGCAACTGAGTAACAAAGCGCAAGAGATCGCATTAAAACCCGCCGCCACAGGACAACGAAAAATCATCCTAGCAACAAACATCGCCGAAAGCTCCATTACCTTAGATGGGGTTCGAGTTGTCATAGACAGCGGATTAGAAAGGCGTAGCGTATTTCATGTTAGCAGCGGTTTGAATGAGCTGAAAACACGTCGTATATCACGGGCATCTGCGGAGCAACGCTGTGGTAGAGCGGGTCGACAAGCGGCTGGGGTTTGCTATCGCTTATGGCCAGAAAGCACGCATGAGCGCTTAGATGCACACATTCGCGCTGATATTTTAGAGGCCGACCTAGCCCCCTTACTAATAGAGCTCTTACGTTGGGGAGCCGAACCGTCAGAACTCTTTTGGCTAACCCCTCCTCCCTTAGCAGCCTTACAGCAAGCACGAGATCTCTTGCAACAATTAGGACTGATCACACAGGATCAACTACGCTTAACAGAACAGGGCTTAGCTTGTGCACGCTTAGGCATTGAGCCACGCTGGGCACATGCGCTTATCTGCGCACAGAGCTTGGGTCTCGGAAAACTTGCATGCGATATTGTGGCTCTTATTCAAGAATGGCCAAACAGTCTGCGCAAAAGCGATGATTTAATACGCTTAATCGGTCAAGCGCGACAACACAACCTTTGGCAGCAACGAGTAGACCCCTTATCACGACGCTTATGGCAGCAACTCCAATCTCTGGCAATCTCAGTCTACCAAGAACATTTTGTCAGCGAAGACGCGCTACCTGCCGTATTGGTGGCCTTGGCATTTCCAGATCGAATCGCGCGTCGACGTGATCACAATCTGCATTTTCTGTTAAGCAATGGTCGAGGAGCTGAGCTCTTACCTCAATCGGACTTAGTATCTGCGGACTGGCTGGCCTGTGCGGATTTCAGTATCAATCAAACAACACGCATTCGCCTCGCGTGCGAAGTATCCGGCAATCACTTGGAATTACTGCAATCCTTGGCCCCGCAAATGTTCAATCAGCGTACTCAGATCGGTTGGCAAGAAAACGGGCAGCATCTTGCTCGCCGATCCTTATATTTAGGTGAGCTTCACATCAGCAGCGAGGCCTTGCCGGACCTAAGTGCAGAAGATTGGCAACAGGCTTGGAAAGACATTATTCATCAGCGTGGCATCAATTGCCTTCGCTGGTCGGAAGCTGCAGTCAACTTAAGAGCTCGGTTGAGCTTACTTCATGAATATGAAGGCAGTGCTTGGCCGGACGTCAGCGACACTGCCTTATTGGGTTCTATGTCTACTTGGCTGCTCCCCTTTTTAAATCATGCACGTCATCTACGCGACTTGGATAAAGTGGACACCTATTCAGCCTTACTCTGTTTATTAAGTTGGGAGCAACAGCAACAACTAAGTGAATTACTACCTCTTCAGATTAAAGTACCCAGCGGCTCAAACGTCACGATAGATTACGCACACAAACCACCCATTCTGGCCGTAAAATTACAAGAAATGTTCGGCTACGAAGGCCAACCCACGGTGCTAAACGGTCGTTTACCTTTATTAATACACTTATTATCACCCGCACGCCGCCCCTTACAGATCACGGGGGACCTCCCGCATTTTTGGCGGCATGCGTACACAGAGGTGCGTAAAGAAATGCGAGGACGCTATCCGAAACACCCTTGGCCTGAAAATCCACTCAGCGCGGAAGCCACCCGCTTAACAAAAGCGGCTATAGCACGGAAATGAGGCGTTTAATGGGCCATATCGATTAAACCAAAGAATAACAGAACATTTGCACTGACGCTTTGTCGGGCAAACTAAATAAAAAGTGTATTTAAAATACATCTTACTAAACGATAGTGATCGAGGACTAAGGCTAAACAAAGGGAGGATAAAAATAAGATGGTCGGAGTGGAGGGATTCGAACCCCCGACCCTCTGGTCCCAAACCAGATGCGCTACCAAACTGCGCTACACTCCGTGCCCGTGAAGACGGTGCGTACTATATGGCTATCGTACTTATAATGCAAGCACTTTTTAAACTTAATCGTTTAAATGGATCGACATCACACGTCCGGGCGATTCATCCGTCAGTAACCATAAACGCCCCTCTGCATCTTGACGTATGTCTCGAATTCGACGACCCAACCCTTTGAGCATCTGTTCAACCTCAACAACGGATTCAGGATTTTCAGCCGAATCAATCGATACACGAGACACCAAACGATGACTGAGCGCACCAGATAACAACTGTCCTTGCCATTCAGGAAAATCATCACCGGTGTAAAACGTCATACCACTGGGAGCTATTGAAGGCGTCCAATAGAGTAAAGGAGACTCCATTCCCGGAAGGGTTTGATGCGGCGAAATTGAAAATCCTGTGTAATTAATCCCATGTGTTGCTTTTGGCCAACCATAATTAAGGGACGCTTGAATCCGGTTGATCTCATCTCCCCCTCTTGGCCCATGCTCATGTGACCAGATGTCACCTGTTTCGGGATGCAGCACCAAGCCTTGTGGATTCCGATGCCCCCATGAATAGATCTCAGGTTTGGCTTGTGGGTTATCGACGAAGGGGTTGTCATCTGGAATTCGACCATCGTCATGCAGACGTATAATACTGCCAGCGTGGTCCGCCAGATCCTGCGCTCGATCCATTTCACCACGGTCCCCTACTGACAGGTATAAATAGCCAGCACGATCAAACAACAAACGCCCACCAAAATGACGCCCTCCTGAAGATCGAGGCAGCGCTTCAAAGATGTCTTCATGATCGGTAAGACGCCCATCTTGATAACGTGCACGGATCACGCGCGTCGTTAAACCTTCAGCGGTTCGATCCGAGAAAGATAAATACAACCAACGGTTTTCTTCGAAGTCAGGATGCAAGGCAAGGTCAAGCAAGCCACCCTGTCCAGAAGCCGCCACGTCAGGCACACCCTCAATCGGCCTTTCACGCAGCACTCCCGCTTCTATCAAACGCAAACGACCCGGTCGCTCCGTTACCAAGATCCCACCTTCAGGCAAAAATGCAAGAGACCATGGATTGACTAACCCATCCACATGAGTCTTCACGTTTAGCGAATAGAGGTCTGTCGAAAAACGATCATTACTCCAGCTTAAAGAAGAATACCCTCCTAAAGTTAAACAGACTAAAAGCGAACACGTCTTAAATTTCATCAAATTAGCTCCTGTTTTAACTACAATACGTCATCCAATCTCTGACAACTCAACTGCTTTTAAATTCAAACTGACTGGTCTACTATAGACCAACCTTAGACTTATGACTAAAAATGCTCATTGCTCAAACAAACGGAATATATGTCTTTCATTTCTAGAAAATAAAAATATAAAGGGCCGATTATGAACTCAAAGAACCTTCTAACTGCTCTAGCAGCCAGCTCCTTACTCCTTATCAGTGCCCCAACCTTCGCACAAGAAACACGCGAATTTTCAGTATCAACGGTTTTATCGGATGCTTTTCCTTGGGGACAAGCCGCCGTGAAATGGGCAGAACTCGTTGAAGAACGCTCAGAAGGACGCATGAAACTGACGATTTACCCAAATGCTCAGCTGGTCTCAGGAGACCAAACCCGTGAGTTTTCAGCTATGCGCAGTGGCATCATCGATATGGCCGTTGCCTCGACCATTAACTGGTCGCCTCAAGTCCCCGAACTTAACCTTTTCTCTCTGCCCTTTTTAATGCCAGACGAGGCCGCTATTGATGCCATCACTCAGGGTGAAGCTGGACAGGCTATTTTTGAAGCCATCGAGAAGCGTGGAGTCATTCCCCTTGCATGGGGTGAAAACGGTTTTCGCGAACTTTCCAACTCACGGGGCGCCATCAGTCAACCCGCTGATCTCAAGGGCCTAAAGGTTCGCGTCGTAGGCTCACCTTTATTTCTAGACACGTTTAATACGCTTGGGGCGAATCCAACCCAAATGAGCTGGGCAGATGCACAACCTGCTCTCACCACTGGAGCCGTTGATGGACAGGAAAACCCCTTGTCTGTTTTCGACGTTGCACGTATTGACCAAGTCGGACAAAAACACCTAACCCTATGGCGCTATATGGCTGACCCACTGGTATTTGGTGTTAACCAACGCGTTTGGAACTCGCTATCAACTGAAGACCAAACACTGTTGAAAGAGGCTGCAATTGAAGCCGGCGCGTGGGAAATTGCCAAATCGCGTGCTGAGCTGGTTGAAACACTCGAACGCATCAAAGAGCGCGGCGTTGAAGTCACCGAACTCACACCGGAACAACACGCTGCATTTGTCGATGCGACTGAGAGCGTCTACGAAAAATGGGTTCCGCGCATTGGACAAGACCTGTTTAACAAGGCTAAAGCCGCTGTAGACGCGCGTTAATTTAGTCTCTGGTATCTGAAGGAAGCCACAGATACCAGAGCTCATATATGGCTTGAACTCCCTTCATCATGTCAAACCCTAAATCAAGACCAGAATCCTGGATTGCGGCAATCGCCTTATCGGCTATTTGTTTAATCAGCCTCGGCAATGTTGTGGTTCGATATACCACCAACGCCTCCTTTGCTTTTACTGAAGAGTTTTCAGTTTTTTTACTGGTAGTGTTAACCTTTGCAGGTGCCGCCGTTGCTGCCCGCCAGAATGAACATATCCGCATCACCTTTATTGAAGACAAGCTTCCGTGGTTCTGGAGACGCATCCTACTCATCGCACAAGCCTTTTTTAGCATACTACTGCTCAGTCTGATAGTCTGGTACGGAGGGCTGCTCACCTATGAAGAGTATCAGTGGGAATCGCTTTCACCAGGGCTTGGCTACCCCACTTGGATCTATCTGATATGGCTGCCTATCCTATCGCTCGCGATGATACATCGATTGCTTCAAAGCCTGATTGAGCGCCTTAAGTTCGCCGACAAAGGAGCGGATCAATGAGTCCAGACTTAGTGATGTTGCTGGTCTTTGTGGGCATGATGCTCATGGGTGTTCCCGTCGCCTTCGCCTTGGGGCTCGGTGGCGCTGCAGGCATTCTTGTTGGCTTATCGCCCGACATGCTCGCAACACTGGGCACTAACACCTACAACAGCATTGCAAAATACCCTTTAATTGCTATTCCTCTCTTTATTTTAACGGGTCTGATTTTCGAACGTGCCGGAGTGGCCGCCAGCTTGGTTCGCTTTGCCCAATCCTTAATCGGGCCACGCCATGGTGGGTTAGCGCTCGTCGCTGTCATTGTCTGCTTAATCATGGGCGGTATGAGCGGATCAGGCCCAGCCGATGCCGCCGCCGTTGCCATGGTGATGTTACCCAGCATGACGAAAGCGGGCTATCCAAAACCGTTTTCGGCGTCTTTAATTGCGGCGTCCGCTTCCACTGCCATTCTAATCCCGCCGTCAATTGCCCTGATTTTATATTCGGTGGTGATGCCGGGGGTTGATCTTAGGGCTTTGTTTGCGGCTGGTTTATTTCCTGGCATATTAGCAGGCTTATCTTTACTCATTCCCGCTTGGTGGATGGCAAAGCGTCATGGCTGGGAACACCCTGACTCTGGCGAACGTCCACCCATTAAAGAAAGCTTTATTCAGGCCATCCCGGCGCTGTTTGCACCCGTTTTAATCTTGGGTGGTTTGCGCTCTGGGCTTTTTACCCCCACTGAAGCGGCTGTCGTCGCCGTCACCTATGGCTTCTTAATTGGTGTTTTTGTCTACAAGCAACTCAACTTCAACGCAATCGGTGCCTTGATGACCGATGCCGCACGCATTTCAGGCGTGGTCATGATCATCATCTCGCTCGCAGGAATCTTTGCATGGGCAGGCACGACCCTTGGAACCTTCAACAGCCTCGCCAATGCTTTACTCAGCCTATCCGATAACAGCTGGGTATTATTGCTTTTGATCATGCTCCTGGTCCTGATCGCGGGCATGTTTTTAGATGCCGTCTCTATCTATTTGATTATTACCCCGATCCTGATTCCGCTAGTGCATCACTTTGGCTGGAATCCGGTTTGGTTCGGCATTTTGCTGGCAATGAACATTGCCATAGGTCAGTTTACCCCGCCCGTCGCTGTCAATTTAATGGTCACGACCAAGGTTGCCGAGATAGGGCTGGAACGGACCTTTTTATGGGCCTTATTGTTTATGGTCACCATGTTCGTATCCTTATTATTGGTCATGCTCATTCCGGGTATTGCGCTTTGGCTGCCAGATAAGCTTGGATTTGTCGTCGGCCCTTGGTAAGTCAACCCTTTGGTTAAATCAACCGTCATTGGAGTCATGTAAATGGACATAATTGAGATTCAGCATCCAAGTTGCCATGCGCGTATCGCTTTGCAAGGCGCACAATTACTTGAATGGACACCCCATGGCTGCGATCACTCTCTTCTTTGGTGTACGCCAGACCAGTATTTCCAACCAGGGCGCGCCATACGTGGAGGCATCCCCATTTGCTGGCCTTGGTTTAATAAGCAAGGGCAGCCCTCACATGGATTCGCGCGTACTGAACGCTGGACTCTTTGCACGCAAGAGACACTGTCTGACCGAGTCATTGTTACCCTAGAGCTTAAAGACTCTGCGCACACACGTGAACTCTGGCCCCATTCTTTTCATTTACGCCTGACCCTATCACTCGGACAAGAGTGCCAGATTAACCTTAACATCGATTGCCAAGCTGCCAGCACAGGCGCACTTCATACCTATTTGAATGTAGGCGATGTTCAAAACACCCAAGTCAGTGGCTTAGGTTTGGCGTATTTCGACAGCCTCACGCAACAACAGGTTCAAATCGACGACCTTGATGCGCCTGCACTGCAGATTAACCAAGCGATTGATCGCATTTACACAACCCCCTTACCCCTATCCATCGTGAGAAGCCCCTTATTCCCAAGTGCGATTGAGGTTGAACATCAACATCACCAAGAAGTTGTTGTTTGGAATCCATGGCGGGAAGGCGCTCAATCTTTAAGCGATATGAACACAGACGACTTTCAGAAAATGCTGTGTGTGGAAACCGCGAGCATTTCACACCCCTTAGATACACAACTCACCATGAAACTTCGGCTTGCGGCTGATCACTAAGACAAAATAGAGGTAAATTTACTATTTTTATCAGAAAAAGATCCCTAAAAAGATAAAAGTATTGGTATATTTAACAAAATAATGATAAAAATTTACCTATCTTATTTCTGACCAATAATAACTAAAAGGATCTGCACTATGTCTCGAATTTACGAATCGGATGCATGGCAAACACTTCTGCAACGTGCCAATACAGCAAATCCGCCTCACCTGCGGGAGTTATTTGCGGCTGATCCAGAACGCTTTGACAAAATGTCACTTCGCGTGCAAAACATTCTTCTCGATTACTCAAAAAATCTGATTGACGACCAGACTCTAAACGACCTCTTGGACTTAGCGAATGAAGCCAAAGTCGATGATTGGCGTCGCCGGATGTTTCAAGGGGATCGCATCAACATCACCGAGGGGCGAGCCGTCCTTCACACCGCCTTGCGTAACAGGACGAATACACCTGTCTATGTTGATGGAAAAAATGTTATGCCTGCCGTTAACAATGAACTGGCTCGCATCAAGAAGTTTGTCAATCAGGTGCGCAGAGGTGAATGGCGCGGATACTCAGGCAAGCGCATTACCGATGTTGTGAACTTAGGCATTGGTGGGTCAGATCTCGGTCCGCGTATGGTTACCCAAGCCTTAAAACCCTATGCTGATGATCGCATTCGTGTCCATTTTGTCTCCAATGTTGACGGTGTGGAAATAGCCAATACGCTGCGCCCACTCAATCCTGAACGCGTGCTGTTTGTCGTTGCATCTAAAACCTTCACCACCAGCGAAACCATGACCAACGCGCACACGGCGCGTAACTGGCTGATGTCCTCCGCCTTCGATGAGCGTGCTGTTGCAAAGCACTTTATTGCCGTATCAAGCAACAAAGAAGCCATCAAGTCCTTCGGTATCAGCGCGGAAAACAGCTTTCAAATGTGGGACTGGGTCGGAGGGCGCTTTTCGCTTTGGTCGGCGATTGGCCTTCCCATCGCACTCTATTTAGCTTTAGCCAGTTCGAAGAGTTATTGACGGGCGCTCATGAGATGGACATACACTTCAGGGATGAACCGCTTGAAAAAAATGCCCCTGTATTAATGGCCCTAATCAGCATCTGGAACAGCACCTTTTTGGGCTACCAGTCCCAAGCAATTCTTCCGTATAACTGGCCACTGGCACGCTTTTCAGCCTATCTTCAGCAAGCGGAAATGGAAAGCAATGGCAAGTCTGTTAACCATAAAGGTGAAGTGGTTCCTCACACAACAGGGTCCATCATTTGGGGACAGCTCGGGATAGATGGCCAACACGCCTTTTATCAGTACTTGCATCAAAGCAACACCATCGTTCCTGCAGACTTTATTGGTTCTGTGGAAAGCAGCACCCCCGTTCCAGGTCATCATGAAAACCTGATGGCCAACTTTTTCGCCCAAACGGAAGCCTTGATGAACGGCATCACCGCAGAGGAAGTCAAAGAGGATTTGCGCAAGCAAGGCTTAGATGCGGATGAAATTGAGCGCTTGGTGCCTCATAAAATTCATAGTGGCAACCGACCCACGAACACCCTACTCTTACAACGTTTAGATCCGCGCACCCTTGGTGCATTGATCGCTCTTTATGAGCACAAGATTTTTGTTCAGGGCGTAATCTGGAATATTTGCTCATTTGATCAATGGGGTGTAGAACTGGGTAAAACGCTTGCTAAAAAAATACTTCCTGTCCTAACTGGGAAAATTGAAAATGCAGGCCACGACTCATCGACGAGCAACTTGATTCGCCATTTTCAAGAACAGCGAATCGTGTTGTCGCAGCAACAACCGGATCGAATCGATAAAGAGAACCGACATGATTAAGCGCAAAAAAATCATCATGCCTGCACGTAAGCGCATCGCACTGATCGCACACGACAACATGAAAATCGGCCTACTCGCTTGGGTCAAAAGCCACTTGGATCAACTTAAACAACATGAACTCTTTGCGACGGGCACCACTGGACACTTATTAAAAAGCCAATTGGGACTGGATGTGCAGGCCATGATCAGCGGCCCATTGGGCGGCGATCAACACATAGGCGCAATGCTGACAACCCAAAGCATCGACATGGTGATTTTCTTTTGGGACCCGTTTGAAGCCATGCCTCATGACCCCGATGTTAAAGCCCTGCTAAGACTGGCATCGGTCTGGAATGTCCCTGTCGCTTGCAATCGCACTACGGCGGACTTTTTAATCAGCTCACCACTGTTTTCAACAGCCCATTCCTACGAAATTCCAGACTACGAATCCTATCTACGCGAACGCACCCAAGCATAACGAAAAACCGCCTGCTCACTCATGCCATTTGACCGAATGAACAGGCGGAACGTTTATGAACATTACACAAGCGCTTGCCGAGTAAGCTTAACGAAACCACTAGACCTAACAAAACAGTAGATTTAACAAAACCAGCAGACTTAACGAATCGCAGCAGCGGCACCCAGCAACCCTGGATTCTCAGCCACACACAGCCAGACCGGTACCTTCTGCATGTAAGATTGAAAGCGCCCTTTCGACTCTAAACCTTCACGGAAAGGACTGGCTTTGAAGAAGTCCACCATGCGAGGCAAAATACCGCCACAGAGATAAATCCCCCTCTTGCCCCCATCATGAGCACGGCATCCCCTGCCACGGCACCCAGAATACGACAAAAGCGATTTAACACTTCTTGAGAAAAGACCTCTCCTTCTAAAGCCGCTTTAGAAATATCGGCAGGCGATCTATGCACAGGCGTGATCTGTTTGAAATCGGCCAATGCCGTATACAGACTCAACAAACCTTGACCACTCAGTATCCGCTCAACGGATACGCGCCCAAACACTTGGGTCAGATACGCCCAAACCGCTGCTTCAGCCGTATCGGTTGGGGCAAAACTGACATGCCCTCCTTCTGCGGCCAAGGCTTTCCACTGTCCGTTAAAGGGCACAAGCGCCGAAACACCTAACCCCGTACCAGGCCCTACGACCAAACGCGGCGCATCATCATCAGACTCACCACCCCCTATTTGAATCAAATCGGCGTCAGAAACCTCCAGCATCCCTAACGCCATGGCGGTAAAGTCATTTAACAGGGTCAGCTGCTTAAGATTCAATGCATTTGAGAGCTGATCGCGCGTAAACACCCAATGGTTATTGGTCATGCGCAGTTGTTCAACCTTAACAGGACAGGCCAGTGCAATACTGGCCTTATCCACATGCTCAATATCCAACTCTTTCAAATAGGCGTTCACAGCATGATCAATATTCTCGTAGTCTGCACACGCAAGCGTTTTAACCTGCTCTAACTGAACCTGCCCCTCCTTTACTAAAGCAAAGCGCGCATTGGTTCCACCAATATCTGCAACCAAAGCATACCGACTCATTTAAACCTCCGAATACAAAAAGACACTGGCGCCTTGCTCAGCATTACCGACATTATCACGCATCGGACTAAATAACTCTCGTCCCATGCCCATCATATGCGAAGCTCTCACGATAGGCTGGGCAACCTCTCTTTGCTCAGCAACTGAAGGATCGACCTTCCAGTCTAGCTGACCGGCTAATGCATCCAATCGAATAACATCCCCCGTTTGCACCTTCGCCAACACACCACCCTCAATCGCCTCAGGCCAGAGATGAATCGCAGCGGGCACTTTACCGGATGCACCCGACATACGTCCATCCGTCACTAAAGCCACTTTAAAGCCCCGGTCCTGCAGCGTACCCAAATAAGGTGTGAGCTTGTGTAATTCAGGCATACCAATCGCTTTCGGTCCTTGGAAACGAACCACAGCGACAAAGTCTCGCTCCAACTCACCACGATCAAACGCGGCCGCCAGTTCATCCTGATCTTCGAACACAATGGCGGGAGCCTCGACCACCTGATGCTCTTTCGCAACCGCGGACACCTTAATCACACAGCGTCCGAGATTTCCTTGCAGAACCTTAACACCGCCATCAGGGCTAAAGGGTGTTTCAAGAGGTGCTAGCACTTTGGAATCTAGAGATTCTGTAGGGCCCTCGCGCCAAACCAAACGTTGGTCTTCAAGGAAAGGCTCGGCAGTGTAGCGTGATAGGCCTTGCCCCATAACCGTCATCACATCTTCGTGCAAGAAACCACCGGCCAAGAGCTGACGAATAAGGAACGAAGTACCACCCGCCGCCTGGAAGTGATTAATATCGGCTTCACCGTTGGGGTAAACGCGCGCCAACAAAGGCACTGCTGCAGAAAGATCGGAAAAATCATCCCAATTGATAATAATGCCTGCTGCTCGCGCAATCGCAACAAAATGCAGGGTATGGTTGGTAGAGCCGCCACTGGCCAACAAGGCCACTAACCCGTTTACGATGGTTTTTTCATCAATGATTTCATACAGAGGTGTAAAGCGGCCATTTTCTTTTGTTAAACGAATGACCTGACGTGCCGCTTCTTTTGTCAGCTCATCTCTCAGTCCAGTACCCGGATTGATAAAGGAGGAGCCAGGCAGGTGCAAGCCCATGGTTTCAACAACCATTTGATTGGTATTTGCCGTTCCATAAAACGTACAGGTTCCCGCACTGTGGTACGAGTCGGATTCGCATTGGAGAAGCGCATCCCTACCCACCTTGCCTTCTGCATACAGCTGACGGATCTTTGCTTTCTCTTTGTTTGGAAGCCCTGAGACCATAGGACCAGCAGGAACAAATACAGTAGGCAGATGGCCAAAACGCAAAGCCGCCATTAATAAACCTGGAACAATTTTATCGCAAACACCTAGATACAATGCACAATCAAACATATTATGAGACAGCGCAATACCCGCTGACATAGCGATAACATCGCGACTAAACAGACTCAGTTCCATGCCCGCTTGCCCCTGAGTTACGCCATCACACATAGCGGGAACACCGCCAGCAACCTGTGCAACCGATCCCATCTCCCGTGCCGCTGCACGCAACATATCCGGGTAGCGCTCATAGGGCTGATGCGCTGACAGCATGTCATTGTAAGCCGTCACAATGCCGATATTCACCGCATTCATCAGCTTCAGCGCCTGCTTATCCTGAGGCTGGCAAGCCGCAAAGCCATGTGCAAGGTTGCCGCAGGACAATTGGCTGCGGTGCACCCCCTGCTCCTCGGCGCGCTTCATCTGATCGAGGTAGCGACTCCGGCTAAGCTTACTGCGCTCTTTAATACGTGCGGTTACGGCTTCAACATTTGCGTGCATAGAGATCACCACCTACTCTTATCATTATTCAATTAAGGCCATTCTATATCATTTTTTTAGTATTTTTACATATTTTTTAACGTAAAACCTGTAAAAATCTCATTTTAAGGAGTAATATTTACTTATAAAAAATATAAAATCCATAAAACAGCGAGGTACAAGACCATGACTATACGTGTTGCTATTAACGGCTTTGGCCGTATTGGCCGCAACATCCTTCGCGCTCTTTACGAAAACAACTACCGTGATCGAATTCAGGTCGTCGCTATCAATGATCTTGCGATGCCAGCATAAACGCCCATCTTTTCAAATACGATTCTGTCCATGGCACCTTTCCCGGCGACGTCAGTCATGATGAACATTCATTAACCGTCAATCACGACACCATTGCCATCAGCGCAATTCGCAATCCATCCGAACTTCCCTGGAAGTCACTCGATATTGACGTTGTTTATGAATGCACAGGTCTATTCACCCATCGCGATAAAGCCGCCGCCCACATTACAGCAGGCGCTAAAAAAGTGATTATTTCGGCACCCGGCACTGAGGTTGACGCCACTATCGTGTATGGCGTGAATCACTCAACATTACGCGCCTCCAATCAAATTATTTCAAACGCGTCATGCACAACGAACTGCTTAGCACCCATTGCTCAAGTATTGCAGCGTGAAATAGGAATTGAAAGCGGCTTAATGACCACGATTCACGCGTACACCAACGATCAAAATTTATCGGATGTGTATCACTCAGACCCTTATCGTGCTCGATCAGCGACCCAGTCCATGATTCCAACGAAAACAGGCGCCGCCGCCGCTGTTGGCTTAGTACTGCCAGAACTGGCGGGTAAATTTGATGGGATGGCTGTGCGCGTCCCCACCATCAATGTCTCCCTAGTCGACCTTACGATTATTGCGGAACGCAACACCACCAAAGACGAGATCAATCAACTGTTAAAAGCCGCCAGTGAAGATTCAAAAGTCTTAGGCTTTAACAGTGCTCCCTTAGTGTCTATAGATTTTAATCATAATCCTCTATCATCCATTTTCGATTCCACCCAGACTAAAGTGTCAGGCCGTTTAGTAAAAATCATGGCCTGGTACGACAACGAATGGGGCTTCTCAAACCGAATGCTAGACAACACGCTCGCACTTATGCAGGCCCCCGCCTGAGGAGTTTTTCATGTTACGGCGCACCAAAATTGTAGCAACACTAGGCCCATCAACCAGCACGCCCGAAGCCATAGAGCTTTAATCTTAGCGGGTGCTGATGTTATGCGCCTGAACTTCTCACATGGAGAAGCGCAAGATCACATTGAACGCGCGAAGCTCGTAAGAACACTCTCAGCCAAGCATGGTCGTCACGTTGCATTACTGGGCGACCTGCAAGGCCCCAAAATTCGCATTGCACGTTTTGCCGAAAAAAAAGTACTCCTGCGCAAAGGCCAAACCTTCACTCTGGATTCTGATCTAGACAAAAATGCAGGTAACGCGGAACGCGTGGGCATCGATTACGAAGCCTTAATCAATGATTCACGCATAGGCGACATTCTGCTTTTAGATGATGGCCGCATTGAGCTGGTCGTCACGCAGGTCACCGACCACGAGGTGATTACCCGTGTCATTATTGGTGGCGAACTCTCCAACAATAAAGGCATTAACCGTAAAGGCGGCGGTCTATCCGCGAAAGCACTGACCGATAAAGACCGTGCCGATATCATTACCGCAGCTGAAGCGGGCGTTGATTATGTCGCGGTTTCATTCCCACGGGATGCTGATGACATGCATGAGGCTCGCCAATTAGTCGAGGCGACAGGCTCTCTAGCAGGCTTAGTGGCAAAAATTGAACGCGCCGAAACGGTGAATGATGATCAGATACTCGATGACATTATTCGTGCATCAGACGTCGTCATGGTCGCTCGAGGCGATCTTGCGGTTGAAATAGGTGACGCAACACTGGTTGGCGTGCAAAAACACATTATTGCCCGTGCGCGCACCTTAAACAAAATCGTGATTACGGCAACACAAATGATGGAGTCGATGATCCACAGCCCCATGCCAACTCGCGCCGAAGTGTCTGACGTCGCGAATGCAGTTATGGATTATACCGATGCCGTCATGCTCTCGGCTGAAACAGCGGCTGGTGACTACCCAGTTGAAGCAGTCGAGGCCATGTCTCGTGTTTGCATCGGTGCCGAATTGCACCCAATCACACACATCTCTAAGCACCGAATGCACGAAGCTTTTGAGAATATTGACGAAGCGATTGCGCTGTCGGCGATGTATGCAGCCAACCACCTTCGCAACATTAAAGCGATTGTTTGCATGACAGAAACCGGCCTAACCCCGCGTATCATGTCACGGATTCGTTCACCGCTTCCTATTTACGCTTTTTCCAGAAGAGCCGATACACAGCATCGCGTCGCATTGTATAGAGGCGTGCAAACCATTCCGTTTGACAGCGACACCCTACCTCCAGAGCAAATCAATCAAAGCGCCATTGATGAACTCGTCCGCAGAGGTGCCGTTAGTGAAGGCGATCGCGTCATTATTACGAAAGGAGATTATTTAAACGCTCAAGGCGGTACAAACACCCTGAAAATTGTAACCGTTGGCCAAAAAATAGCCTAAAATAAGCACAACCCATCGCAGAGGAGGGGCGATCTGCCCCCTCTCTCGTTACTCAGACTTATAGCGTGTCGGCAACAAACTGTCTTTAATTCGCTTCAAATACCGCTGAAACTCGATTCCTCGCCTCAATGTGACCCCAGTTGCCAATACATCAATCATGGTCAACTGTATCAATCGCGATGTCATTGGCATATACACATCGGTATCTTCTTGCGCAGGCAATGAAATCAACAAACTGCATTCTCGTGCCAAAGGCGATGGATCGTGTGTAATCCCTATCACCGTCGCTCCACTTTCTCGCCCCAATGCCGCAATTTCAACCAATTCTTGCGTACGCCCAGTATAGGAAATAATGACAATCACATCACCCGTATGAGCCCCTGCCGCCACCATGCGTTGCATCAACACATCTTCGTAGGACATCACCGGAATATTCAGCCGAAAAAACTTATGACGCGCGTCCGCTGCCACGGATGCAGAAGCCCCTAAACCAAAAAAGAATATTTGTTTCGCCTGACTTAAATGATCCACCGCACGGGTGATGACATTCGGCTGCAAAGACTTGCGCGCTGTGTCTAACGCCGCAATCGTGGATGAAAAAATTTTCTCACTATATGCCTCAGTGCTGTCATCATATTCAACATTGCGGGTGACATAGGGCATGCCTTCAGCCAAACTTTGCGCCAAGCGCAATTTAAAATCAGGATAACCACGCTCATCAAACCCACGGCAGAAACGGTTGACGGTCGGCTCACTGACTCCGGCTTCTTGCGCCAAAGCGGTAATAGTCAAGCGTATCGCCGCCTTTGGATCTCGAAGAATTACCGTCGCCACTTTACGCTCAGACTTGTTCAGAGTCTCTAAGCGACTGCGAATTTCTTCCAGCAGATTTCCACTTTGATCGATCATAACCTTATGTCCATACGTAAATTTTCAACATATTGCAATCAAGTTGAACTATAACGGGTTATATGGGCCTTAACCAGTAAAAACGACCTCTTTTTAACACAGACAATTGCCTGCAAACACTCAAATAATAGGTAAATTTAACAAAATATCTAACTTGACTCGGCCACTAATGGCGAATAAAATCCAACTATGTATGTTAAATAACTACAAAAACAGGTTATCAACCATGACTGCACACCTATCCGCTTGCGACATTATTTTTTTTGGTGCTTTGGGCGACTTAACACAACGCAAGTTGCTGCCTGCACTTTACCAACTCGAACGCGCCAAGCTCATCCATAAAGATACGCGAATCCTCTGCGTTGCTCGCAACACAGACCAAGACAAAGGGATAGGTCAAACACGTCAGAGCCTCACGAAATATGTGAACGAAAGCCTGATGAGCACCGAAATTCTAGAAGCATTCATAGAACGCATCCATTTTTTAAGTGTGAATTTTGATGAGTTAGACAGCTACCAACCCCTAAAAGAAATCCTAGACGCCTCAAGCAACAAAGAGCGCGTGTTTTATTACGCCACCTCCGCGTCTTTATACGGCACCATTAGTGCCAACTTAAACGAACAAGGCTGCTTAAATGCGCAAAGCCGAGTCGTCCTCGAAAAGCCGATAGGGTTCAGCCTGGAAACATCTCATCAGGTTAACTCGGAGGTCGGCAAGTATTTTGATGAATCCCAAATCTATCGCATCGACCACTACCTCGGCAAAGAAACCGTTCAAAACCTGATTGCACTTCGTTTTGCCAACAACCTGTTTGGCACTCAATGGAATCAAAACCACATCTCCCACGTCGAAATCACCGTGGCTGAAAAAGTGGGCATCGAAGGGCGCTGGGGTTACTTTGACAAAGCCGGACAACTGCGCGACATGGTGCAAAACCACCTTTTGCAGTTGTTATGCCTTGTTGCAATGGATCCACCTGCCGACCTGTCAGCCGACAGCATTCGTGACGAAAAGGTAAAAGTACTCAAATCCTTACGTCCAATCAAATCAGAAGAAATGGGACATCACGTGGTCCGCGGCCAGTACACAAGTGGCTACATTAACGACCAACGCGTACCCGGCTATCTTGAAGAAGAAGGGGCAAACACCTCCAGCCAAACCGAGACCTTTGTATCCATTCGTGTTGAGCTTGGAAGCTGGCGCTGGGCGGGCGTGCCTTTTTACCTGCGTACAGGCAAACGCATGGCTGAAAAATCCTCTCAAATTGTCGTGCACTTTAAACAGCAACCGCATTACATTTTTGATCCTGAACAACGCCAACTTGCCAACAACAAGCTGATAATCAAATTACAGCCTGATGAAGGTATTGCACTGCATATTCTGACCAAAGATCAAGGTTTGGAAAAAGGCATGCAACTGAGAAAAGCACCACTTCAACTCAGCTTTTCACAAGCCTTCGGCATTGACCGTGTTCCCGATGCTTACGAGCGACTCCTTCTTGAAGTGATCAAAGGCCAGCAATACCTCTTTGTACGCCGAGATGAGATCGAACATGCCTGGAAATGGTGTGATGCTCTCTTAAACCAGTGGCAAAAACAAAACAGCCCACCTCTTCCCTACCCTGCAGGAAGCTGGGGACCTGCCAACTCGGATTTATTACTCGCAAATGACGGAAGAGTTTGGTATGAAAATCAGTGATCTCAACTTACCCGCACACATTGAATGGAAGAGCTTCTCTAGCCGAGAAGAACTGACTCATGCCTTGGCTAAAAATACTGCTCAACAGCTAGGCGAAGCGATTCAGCAACGCCAACAGGCTAGCATGGCTGTTTCGGGTGGCCGAACCCCCATTCAGCTTTTTCATGAACTCAGCCTAACCCCCTTAGACTGGGCTAAGGTTACAATTACATTAGCCGATGACCGCTGCTTAAAACATGAACACCCAGATAGCAATGCAGGCTTAGTTCGCCATACGTTACTGCAAAACTGTGCCAGCGATGCATCCTTTGTTGCACTATTTGAAGACCGTTCAGATCTAACCCATCAAGAGCAACAAGCTCAATGCGAAGCTCGTTTGAATCAGGTTAGCGATCCATTAGATCTTATCATACTAGGACTGGGCAATGACGGGCACACTGCCTCACTGTTCCCTTGCTCCGATGACATAGAGTCAGCAGTGAATAGTCAGTCGCATTGCGCATTAGTTACCCCTAAAACGGCACCCTATTCTCGCTTAACCCTAACACCCAAACGCATTCTCAATGCACACCGCCGAATTTTACACATTTGCGGTGAAGACAAACTCCTAACCTTACAGAAGGCATTAAGCGACGGCCCTTCAATTGAAATGCCCATTCGCTACTTTCTTGCACATCCATTAACCATTTATTGGAGCGCCTAATGCTGACTTTAAAGTTGGACTCAACGGCCGCTGATCAGGATTGACTATGAATAACGAAACATTAAAACAACAAAATATCACTGAAATCGACCGCATCTGCAGCTTAAGCCCTGTGATACCGGTATTAACGTTTAATTCACTGGATGAAGTCCTCCCTATTGCTGAAGCACTCGTCAAGGGCGGACTACCGGTTCTTGAGGTCACTCTCAGAACCGATATTGCCCTAGAAGCCATCAAACTCATCGCCGACAACCTACCTGACGCACAAGTCGGCGCAGGAACCGTACTGAATCCAGAGCAATATGAGGCAGCCTGTGAGGCAGGTGCCACGTTCATCGTCACACCGGGCTCCACGACTGAACTACTCAAACACGCACTCACTCAACAGGTGCCTCTACTACCTGGCATTCAAACGATTTCAGAGCTTATGCAAGCCTATGCGCTGGGTTACAAACGTTTTAAATTTTTCCCTGCAGAAGTTTCCGGTGGCGTGAATGCCCTCAAAGCCTTTGCGGGCCCTATCGGCGATGTGCGCTTCTGTCCTACCGGCGGTATTCGCTTGAATCAGCAGCAGACTATTTAAATCTCAACAATGTCATGTGTGTCGGCGGCTCTTGGCTAACACCGCAAGCGCTGATTGATCAACAAGACTGGGCTGCGATTCAACAAATTGCACGAGATACCGTCTTTCAATTACGCCCACACCAGAATATCTAATTCCTCATACAAAAAAACCAGCTGTCGCTGGTTTTTTTTTGCTAAAGCACCTGGAGCTTTACTCCGGATAAGGACAACTCTCCTTCACAAGCAGCTGAGTATCCAACACCGTATGCTGCTGATCTTTTTGCCCCAACAAGACCCGAGCCGCCGCTTGCCCTTTCTCAACACTTTGCTGATACACAGTTGTCAAAGACGGCCGTATATTTTCATCCAAAGGAATGCCATCAAACCCAACAATATGCAGATCCTGCGGAACGGACAAACCCAGTGCACTGGCCGCCTGCATTGCAGCCAAGGCAATCGTATCACTCATGCACAACAATAATGTCGGTCGCAAAGACGACAAAATATCACACACCAATGGGTAAGCTTGACGATGGGAGTTTTCAGGCAGACTCCATACAGGGACCTCGCTGAGTGCAATACCCACTTCTTGCAAGGCCTCCTGATACCCCATCAAACGCTGCATGCCAAAAGAGGATTCTAAATTCAACACCCGCTCTTCTGTTACTCGACACACGCACTCATCTAAAACCACGCGAAGCCCAATAATCGCTACACGCTGATGACCGTGCTGCAAGGCATGCAGTGCAATATTTCTTGCACCCGTGAGGTTATCAATTGTGACAGAGGGAAACGCATCGAGGGTAAAGTCGACGGTAACCAAGGGTTTATGCTGGGTCAACAAACGCTGATAGCTACTTGGACGCCTCATCATGCCATAGACAATAATGCCATCCACCAAGGTCTCCAGAGAGCGCTGCTGCATTGCATCGATTTTGTCGAGCGACTGCAGCATTAAACAATGATACCCCTGCTGATCTAGCACCTTACCAACACCCGATAAAAATTGGCTATCAACCGGGTCAATCATGCTCTGAGACAACCCATCGGACAAGAGCACACCGACAATACCACTGCGCTGATTACGGCGATTTTTCAGACCACTATTCGGGCCGTCATACCCCAATAATTTACACTGTTCGATGATTTTTTGCCGTAATTGTATTGATAATTGATCAGGGCGGTTAAACGCATTTGAAATGGTTGCCGTCGACACATTAAGCGCTTTAGCAACATCTTTGATTGTAAGCTTACTGACTGAACCCATTCGTTTGTTCCAAACAGGGCGCATCCTTCAGTTGCGCCCCACTTTTGCTTTACAGGCTGACGCTCTAATTGAGTTGAAGGGGGATCAATTAGAACGTGTAGTTAAAGCGCAGTCTTAACGCGTGTACGGTTTTATCGGAGGCAACATTATCGGCCCGAGAGGTCGAACCTGCAAAGGTTACACTCGCATTTTGAATATCAAACAGCGGTAATGTATAGGCAGCGTAGGCCGTCGTGACATCAGGATCAGCCGCTTGACTTAATGCTGTTGTTGAATGAATGATACCAGCACCAAAGCCACCCAGCGTCAGGTTGGCACCGTAACTGTTCACCTTTACCGTTGAAGGCTGACTACGATCCCTTAAGTGCGCTGCACTCAAGTTTACCTGAGCGTCTCCTAGAGTAAACCCTGCGGTCACACCAACGCCATTTGCCTTATGCGTTGTTTGCGCATCATCAAATTTCTGATGCTCATACCCTGCGGTTAGTGTAAAGCCCTGACCCACAAACGTGACCGAAGGACGAACACCGGTAAATGCTCTCGACTTATCACCTTGACCATAGGCGGTCGCCAGCTCAAAACGAATTTGATCCGATGGGTTCGCATGAAACGCAAACTGCCCTCCATCACTCACTCGCCCACGCACTAAATTGGCTTCATAGACACGGGCAGAGCCATCACCTGCATGCATAATGACCGTATCTTTTCCTAGAGGGAACAGGTTAACCGCCTCAAATCGCCCTGCCTGTATATCCCACTGATCCGAACCAAACATCAGCCACATATCATCCGTCGCCGTTTTCCCATCGGTTTTCAGCAACCCTGTCCCTTTACCCCGCACAAAGTGATCCCCCATGCGATGCTCAGCCATAAAATTGACTTCCAAACGCCCGCCTTGATCATAGCTGGATTTACTTGACGATGCTTTCACAGCATCCGTATCCAACTCAATGTTGGCATCTAATGTCAGGGAAGGTGTTGCAACTGCAATACTTGGGATTCCAGCCATTGCAACAAGTGCTAAGGAGACACAGGATACCAGTCTTGGCACCCGAAAAGGCGTAAACTTCATTTTCTCACCATGCTTATTGTATTTATTTGGTTAATTTACATAAAAACAACAGCTCAAAGGGTGTCTGAGCCGATAAAAAGAGTGTATTTAATTTTAGACCGGCAAATCAAGTATAAAATTTACTTAAATCATACTTATCTTTTGTGCAAACGCAAAAAAACCATTGAAGAATCGCCCATAATGGAGGGCATGTGATTAAAAATTCGTTTTTTTCTGATATTATTTGTTTGAATAGAAAGCAACTGCGGAAAAATGACTTCGGTATGTAGCCTTAATTTATTGAGCGATTGTGCTTTTTCTTGCTTTCGCTTTGATAGGAACAGCGTTTGAATTTTGACTTCACTTTAGAAAAAGTGCGATGCTTTATAGCCGTACTAGCGCACAACAGCCAATACACACAACTCTTGAGGCAAGACACTATATACTTTTCACACTTAGCTTCTACACTTAAAGAGTGCCTTACAACCTATGTACCCTTCACGAGGCCAGTGACTTGAAATTGCGCTCTACGCTCGGTCGAATTTTTTACTCCTTATGCATCGTTTTATGGAGCCTACTATTTTTGCCTCCTACGGCTTTTGGTTTGGAAAAAGTGAGCTTGCAACTCAAATGGACTCACGCATTTCAGTTTGCAGGTTACTATGCCGCCATCGATCAGGGGTTTTACGAGCAAGCAGGCCTTGATGTAAGCCTGATTGAAGGAGCTCCCGGTATTAATGCGACTCAACAGGTTGTCTCTCGCCAAGCTGATTTTGGCGTAGGGACCAGCGGCCTATTGCTCGACTTAGATCAGGGCAACGAAGTGGTTCTGCTTGCCAATATTTTTCAACACTCGCCCCAAGTGATTATTTCGAAAGCGGACACTGCCCTACAAAGCATCCATACCCTTGCCGACAAACCGATCATGCTAGAAGAAGGCTCCGACGAGCTACTCGCGTATCTAATGTATGAAAGTATTTTTCTTGAGCAAGACAAGCGCTTACCTCATACCTTTTCCATTGAGGATTTAATCACCGGAAAGGTCGATGCCATGTCGGCTTATATTACGCATGAGCCTTATTATTTAGACTTAGCCAACTTCCGATACCATATCTACACCCCCCGCTCGGTCGGCATCGATTTTTACGGTGACAATCTCTTTACCAGCAAAGCCTTCGCCCAACAGCGCCCTGACATTGTCAGCGCCTTCACCCAAGCAAGCCTGAAGGGTTGGACCTATGCCTTACAAAATCCAGACTACATCATCGAATTGATTCTGGAACAATACACTCAAACGCATAGCGCATCTTTTCTTCAATTTGAAGCCAGCCGCATGCACCAATTGATCAAGCCTGAGCTGATTGAGATAGGCTATATCAACCCCGGAAGATGGGCGCATATTCACAACACCTACCAATCCTTGAACCTAGTCTCAAGTCCGCTTGATCTATCCGAGTTTTTGTTTAAGCATCCCAGCAATACGAGCACGTCTTGGTTTGCTCCATTGATCATCTCCTCACTGATAGCATCACTGGTGAGTGGTATTGCCCTTTATATTTACCGCGTCAATCTCAAGCTCAACTCGCTTTTACGTCAAAAAAATAAAGCCGCAGTCCTGCAACGCCATCGCAACACATTGCTGGAAATGATTGCCGCCGATCAACCCATTGAGCAGATCCTACAAGAGATCGTCCTGGGTGTTGAAGCCTACAACCCAAAAACATTTTGCAGTATCTTACTCTTTCATTCCGATACTGAAACACTGCACATTGGTGCAGCACCCTCCTTGCCTCAGGAATACAACCAAGCCATTAATGGCGTAAAAATAGGCCCAGCTGTTGGTGCCTGCGGCAGTGCCGCCTATTTCAAAAAACGCGTCATCACCGCCGATATCGATCAGCATCCTTTTTGGAAAGACTATAAACACTTGTCGCTTAAACATGGCCTTAAAGCCTGTTGGTCAGAACCCATTATGCGGAAAAATGGACATCTCTTAGGGACCTTTGCCATTTATCACACCAAGGTCTCTGAACCGACCTCCGATGACATTCAACTCATCCGTGAAAGCGCTCAGCTTGCTGAAATTGCGATTGAGCGCCACCTGGCCTATGACGAATTGCGTCGTAGCGAAGAGCTACATCGCCATCTTGCTCAACACGACCCACTCACAGGCTTGGCCAACCGTTCACTTTTTTCAGACAGACTGAATCAATCCCTTAAACATGCAAAACGTCACTCATCGTCATTTGCCGTTCTATTAATCGACCTAAATGGCTTTAAACCCATAAATGATGAATTTGGCCATAACTTCGGCGATTTAGTCTTAAAAGAGGTCGCAACCCGACTCAAAGCCATCGTAAGAGAGTCAGACACCGTCAGTCGCATCGGCGGGGATGAGTTTGTGATTTTATTGCACAATGTTGACTCACGAGCCGCCGCTCAACAAGTCGTCGATAAAATCCATCAAGCATTTACCGATCCTTTTTGCGAGCCTGACTCTGTCAATCTTAGCTGTAGCATTGGTATCGCCCTCTACCCTGATGATGGCGCAACTGAAATTGAACTGACTCAAGTCGCTGACATACGCATGTATCAAAACAAGCAAGGTCGATAACGCCTCATTTGCTTCATTTTTTCCTTCTTTGGTCTAGGCTTTACAAATACGCAGCAGAGTATTACATTCTCTGCGTTGAACTCATTAGGGTGATCCCCTAGCCGATTCAATTATCGACAATCGACACAATCGATGGTCACCACAATAAGAACAAGAAGGTACATTATGACGGATAAACGCAAGACAGATGCGCTGATCGTGCATCGACCTGTATTTATTGATAGCTCTCAACTGAGCATCCCCACACTGCGGATTCTCAAGGATGATGGAACGCTATACCCTGACGCCAGTTTGCCGGATATTGACGAGGCACTCGCACTAAAAATTTACGATACATTCCTCTTCATTCGTGCCTTAGACGAACGCATGCTTGCCTCGCAACGCCAAGGCCGTATTAGTTTCTATATGACCGAAACAGGTGAGGAAGCCGCAGATATTGGCAGTACAGCCGCGTTAACGCCTGATGATATGATCATGGCACAGTATCGCGAACAAGGTGCTCTCGCCTTTAGAGGCTTCAGCCTTGATCAATTCATGAATCAAATTTTTTCAAACGAGCTGGATCTAGCAAAGGACGCCAAATGCCAATTCATTATGGTTCGCAAGCGCTGAACTATATGACCATTTCATCCCCACTTGGCACACAAATTCCGCAAGCAACGGGTTACGCCTTCGCGTTAAAAACGCAGAATAAACCCAACTGCGTTATTTGTTACTTTGGTGAAGGCGCAGCCTCCGAGGGGGACTTCCATGCCGCATTGAACATGGCAGGGGTTTTTAAAGTGCCCGTTATTTTCTTTTGTCGCAATAATGGGTATGCCATTTCAACGCCCGCTCACGAACAGTTCGCTGGAGATGGGATTGCATCAAGAGGAGTTGGCTACGGTATAAAAACGCTGCGAGTCGATGGCAACGATGTACTAGCCGTCCTCAAAGCCACGCAAGAAGCCCGCAGAATGGCAGTCGAACAGCATGAGCCAGTGTTAATTGAGGCCATGACCTATCGCCTAGGTGCGCATTCCAGCTCTGACGACCCCAGTGGATACCGCAATAAATCTGAAGAAGAAACCTGGCGGGCCAAGTGTCCTGTCCTTCGTTTCAAACTCTGGTTAATCGCACAAGGCTGGTGGGATGAAGACCAAGAAGAACAGCGCAAACAAGCGCACAGAAGTGCGATTGTAAACGCCATGAAAAAAGCCGAAAAGATTCCAGCTCCAACACTGGAAGATCTGTTCAGCGATGTTTATGACACGCCTCCCTGGCATTTACAGGAACAATATGACGCTCTAAAAGCCCATATCCGTAAATACCCCGAGGCTTACCCCAAAACATCCTGGAGGCTTGACCATGAGTAAAATCAACCTATTGCAAGCGATCAACCAAGCACTTGATAGCACTCTGGCGCAAAATGACCTCGCTATTTGTTTTGGTGAAGATGTCGGACACTTTGGCGGTGTATTTCGTGCCACTAGCCATTTGCAAGAAAAGTATGGAAAACAGCGTTGTTTTAATACCCCGCTGACGGAGCAAGGCATTATCGGCTTTGCCAATGGAGCTGCAGCGCAAGGCATGACAGCGATTGCTGAAATTCAGTTCGCCGACTATATTTTTCCGGCATTTGATCAAATTGTTAATGAGTCCGCTAAATTTCGTTACCGTTCGGGCAATGAATTCAACGTCGGTAGCCTGACCATCCGTACTCCTTATGGTGGAGGTATTAATGGCGCTCACTATCACTCACAGTCACCCGAAGCCTATTTTACGCACACACCCGGCCTAAAAATCGTGGTACCGCGCAACCCTTATCAAGCCAAAGGCTTGTTATTGGCATCGATTCGCGATCCAAACCCCGTTATTTTCTTTGAACCTAAAAAGCTCTACCGCGCGTCTGTTGGGGAGGTTCCCGACACGGACTATGAACTTCCGTTAGGCCAAGGAGACCTGCTACGTGAAGGAACAGACATTACACTGGTGGCTTGGGGTGCACAGGTAGAAGCCATTGAAAAAGCTGCTGATATGGCCGCTGAACAAGGCATTTCCTGTGAGCTTATAGACCTACGAACCTGCTTCCTTGGGATAGAGATTTACTGGCGGCCTCTGTGAAAAAAACGGGCCGCTTAATCATTAACCACGAAGCTCCGAAAACTTCAGGTTTTGGCGCTGAAATTGCCGCTGCAATCCAGGAAGAATGCTTCCTCTATTTGGAATCACCCATCATACGAGTCACAGGCTTGGATACCCCCTTCCCCTTGGCTTTAGAAAAAGAGTACATGCCCGATGCTTTGAAAACCTTCGAAGCCATTAAGGCCAGCATGACTTTTTGATGAATTGATTTTAATAGGAGCATGAACATGAAAATTGATTTTATTCTTCCCGATATAGGTGAAGGCATCGTCGAGTGCGAGCTGGTCGAGTGGCACATTCACGAAGGACAGAACATCCAAGAGGATCAACCCGTTGCCGACGTCATGACCGACAAAGCACTGGTCGAGATTACCTCTATGCACACGGGCGTCATTACAAAACTCTACTATGCTCAAGGCGAAATTGCGAAGGTGCACCAACCCTTGTTTGAGATAGAGGTCGTGAGTGACGTCGAAGAGTCAACACTTGGAGCAGAGGTTTCTGACACAAAGTCCGCCAGCCAAGCAACCTCTTCCGGTGACGACACGGCATCCTCCACCGCAACCAACTCAGCGCTCGCCTGCCCGATGGCACAGTCATCCAAGGCTATTGCCAGCCCGGCCGTCAGACGACTCGCCAGAGAAATGAATCTCGATTTAACTCAGGTAAAGGGATCTGGCAAAAATGGCCGTGTGCTCAAAGAAGACCTACTTGAGCCATCATCCGTCGACACAACACACGCCCCAACTCAATCCGTAAGCGCACCCCAGTCTTCGGGTGTTCGTATTGAAGCCATCAAAGGGGTTCGTGCCGTCATGGCTCGACAAATGGCAGATTCTGTAAGCAGCATTCCTCACTTCACCTATACAGAAGAGATTGATGTTACCCAGCTTGACGCTGTCCGCCGTGAACTCAAGCCCCAGTTTGAAGCCGAAGGTTTATCGCTCAGCCTCATGCCTTTTTTCATGAAAGCACTGGCGCTGTCGCTGCAAGCCTATCCTATTTTGAACAGCCGACTGAACGAAGACGCTACCGAAATTCATTACTTGGATGACATAAATATTGGCATGGCGGCCGATACTCCCATCGGACTTCTGGTTCCTAACGTGAAACGTGTTCAGGATCTGTCTTTGCTTGAACTCACTCGCAAACTCAATGAACTGACGCACGCCGCACGACAAGGGAAGCTATCAGCCGACGATATGAAAGGCGGTAGTATCACGATTTCCAACATAGGTGCCATAGGTGGAACAGTTGCGACCCCTATCATCAATAAGCCAGAAGTCGCCATTGTCGCACTCGGACGTATACAAACGCTGCCTCGCTTTGATGCAAACGGCAATGTCGTCGCCGCTAAAATCCTACACGCAAGCTGGTCTGGAGATCATCGCCTTCTCGACGGTGCAACCATGGCACGCTTCTGTTGTCACTGGAAGGGCTATCTCGAGAACCCCTTACGGATGCTGGCTGAATTGAAGTAACGAGGGGATTCAGATGACGCGTCCTTTGTTGCAACAGTTCTATATTAATGAGGAACAGTCGATTTATCTGATGAGCCATGAAGATGCTCAGAAGATCAAAGACTGGGTTAAGCTCTGCATGGACCAACTCATGCGGCTGGGCTTCAGCAATATCGAATTTATCGGCAAAGGCGCGTATGGCTTTGTGTTCGGGGGGCGTGATAGCAATGCAAATGACTATGTCTTTAAGTTTTCGCGCATTAACCTCCCGCAACACATTCAAGATCGGCTTGAAGATGAGGCCTGGATGCAGAGCCAAGTCTTGCACCCGATTATTCCAGCCGTCAGCGAGTATACAAAAATCTCACGCCAATCAGTTTTAATGATGGAGCGCGCACCCGGTTTAGATCTGGACGCTTACTCCATTCAACACGGCAAGCTTTCACCACGCTTAATTATTAAAATTGCCAAACAACTGGTAGACGTATTGATTGCACTGCGCAATGTTCGTCAGGACAACCATGACTGCCCCATCGTTCATGGTGATATTAAACCCTCTAATATCGTGTTTGATCCAAGAACAGAAACCATCAAACTGATTGATTGGGGATCCAGCGTCTTTGCTCAAGTGGATGCCAATGGCCACGCGATTGGACAATCCCCCTTTAATTTTTTGAGTGATAGTTTACAACAAACCAACGCCAAGCTCGGCGATGTCTATTTTATTGGTGATGAGCAATTAAATGGCGAACTCAGCTCACCGCGTTTTGATGAACAAGGCATGGCAGGTACTCTCTATGCCCTAGCATCGGGTCAAAGCTGTCGATATGGCTACGAAGCCATCCCTGCCACCTCTCTGGGCTTACCCAAGGAGTTCGCTCTGACACTGCAAGCACTTTTAGAGGCTCATCACAGGTTCGTGCTCAAGCGGGTGACTATTTATTAACCCACATGAAATACATGAGCCGCTTAGCCCTTCCCGATTTACACCTTCCTCCTGAAAAAGCCCTGATCCCTGTTTGGAATCATGACGATGGCCTCGATATCGAAACAGTGGTCTACAGCTCGCGCAAGAGTTTTCTGCGTGAAGGAAACATCGACCCCTATTTAATGGCTGACGTGAAGGATGTGGAGTTGGAAAAATACTATAAAAACTTCATGCACGGCATGGGAAAAACCGAACGCGCCTTTCTTGCCTCCATCAGCCGCTTAGGCCGCTACCCTGTGTTGGGCGGACTGGCAATTCGCTGGGAAGAAAACGCTGTTTTCATTGACTCCAGCCTTAATTTACAGGATGACAACCTAACATTAGCTTTTACGCAAGCCGTCAACACGATGGTGAATTTAGCAAGAGCCATTCATCGTGACGGTGTATTCAAATGCTGTTTATTTAATGCGAAAAACACGCGTCATATTCGGCGCGCATCCGAGAGCGATGCATTTATCCCGCCCGCCGACTTAGTGATTCCCTTCGAGGTGATGCAAGCGCCACTCTCTGAAGACAAAAGCCGCAATCACTCGTATTTTGAGGATGGACAAGATCCTGATGAGTTTCTCACGCTACCCAGCGAGATTATGACTGAAATCGCCTACCTCAACGATATTCGGCACACAGGCTTAATTATCTTCGAGGCACTGCCGACGCATCTCAAAATTCACAGTGATTACGTGCTGCTAGATCCTACCCAACACGATGTTTTCAAGGCCTCCTTGGCGCGCATTATCTCAGCCGTTCCCTTAATCAATGGCTTAGGGGTCTCGGGGTTTATGAAAATGCCATATAAAAACACTCGCCAATTTAGCCTTCAAATTCAGGCCGACGCACACTTTTTTCCCAAAAACCCGCGGGCAGTCCAAAAAATGGATTCAAATCAGGATTTTTAACCCAGCAGTGCCTGAATATACCCCGGCAACGCAAATGCCGCTTGATGAACTTCAGCCGTATAGTAGCGGGTGTGGATCGCATGCTTAGCCAAATATTCCTTAATCTGCTCAGCCGATACACTGCGATACAGAACATGATCACTTGCCCAGCTAATGCCATGACACCACCGGCATAGGTTGGCACCGTCAGCGTATAAAAGGTCTGATCGTTAAAATACGCACCTAAGCGAAGGCGCGTATCCTTAAGCTCTTGAGGCTGCATAAATGGCACACCATTCTGAGCCACAAAAATTCCCTTATCGGATAAGATTCGTTTACAGCCTGCGTAGAAATCGCTGGTGAACAGAACTTCGCCCGGACCAATCGGATCGGTGCAATCGGAAATAATGACATCAAAGGTTTGCGTGGTTTGGTTTACAAACTCAACACCGTCTTGTATCACAATGGAAACACGCGGGTCATCAAAGGCCCCGTTAGAGTGGTGTGGCAAGTAGGTTTTACACATGTCGATGACCTGAGCATCGATCTCAACCTGAGTGATTTCCTCAACACCGGGATGCTTGACCACCTCTCGCAAAATACCGCCATCACCTCCGCCAATGATGAGGACACGTTTTGCCTGAGCATGCGCAATCAGCGGCACATGCACCATCATTTCGTGATAAATAAACTCATCCCGCTCCGTTGTTTGCACCACGCCATCGAGCGCCATCACGGTACCAAACACAGGATTGCGAAAAATGATCAGGTGTTGAAAATCGGTTTGCACCTCGTACAAAACATCTTCAACACTGAAAGACTGTCCATAGCCAGAGTTAAGTGTTTCGGTAAAGGTCATCATAAGGGCCCCAGTGGCATCTGCCCTCGAAGGTGCTCGGTTACCTTCACCTCATCCGGCGAAAAAAAACGCCTTAGCACGGGCAGGGTATTCTTAGGCGTTGCATTACCACACATAAACACATCAAACGCTGCATAATGACGCTCTGGCCATGTGTGCACACTGATATGAGACTCGGCCAACACCGCAACACCCGACACCCCTCCATTCGGGGTAAAATGATGTAAATGCAAGTGCAACAAGGTCGCGTTCGCGGCAATCACAGACTCACGAAGCGCCTGCTCCATCGTCTCGATATCATCCAGACGATCAGCACCAAATAAATCGATGATTAAATGGGTTCCCGCAAAACAGTAATCGTCACGCTGAATAAAAAAATCTTTAGATTCAGTGGTAACGGGGGTACCGCTACCACTGTTTGGAGTTAAGGCTTGTCTATCTTTTGGATCTGCCAAGGCTCTACTCCCCTCTTAGGGTTAAGTATTAACTAAGTTTGATCAGGTCAGTAACCACGTCGGCATTTTGACCGCGGTGTCTAAGCAAATGATCAAGAAGTGTCACAGCCATCATCGCTTCCGCTATCGGTGTTGCGCGTATCCCCACACAGGGGTCGTGCCGCCCTTTGGTGATCACTTCAACGGCTTCACCTTGACGATTAATACTGCGACCTGGAAGACGCATACTGGATGTGGGTTTTAAGGCGATATGGGCAATAATGTCTTGGCCTGTAGAGATTCCACCTAAGATTCCGCCAGCATGATTCGATAAAAAGCCCTCTGGCGTCATTTCATCGCGATGCTCCGTGCCTTTTTGGCTCACGACATCAAATCCATCACCGATTTCGACACCCTTAACCGCATTGATGCTCATTAATGAATGCGCCAATTCCGCATCGAGTCGATCAAAAATCGGCTCCCCCAATCCAACCGGAACACCTGAAGCAACCACCGTGATTTTAGCGCCAACGGAATTGCCTTCTTTACGCAAGGCATCCATGTAATCGGCCATTTCCAGAGCCGCCTGTGCATCCGGACTGAAAAAAGGATTGTTATCCACTTCTGACCAATCAAAACGCGTAGGATCAATTGCGATCGGGCCTAATTGCGACAAATACCCACGAATCTGCACACCTTTACTGGCCAGCACTTTTTTGGCAATTGCACCTGCGGCCACGCGCATCGCGGTTTCGCGTGCCGATGAACGGCCACCACCACGGTAATCACGGAAACCATACTTATGGTCATACACGTAATCCGCATGCGCTGGACGATAGGTGTCTTGAATGTTGGAGTAGTCTTTAGAGCGCTGATCGGTATTTTCAATGACCAGACCTATTGGAGTACCCGTCGTCCGCCCTTCAAACACACCCGATAAAATTTTCACTTCGTCGGCTTCACGGCGTTGCGTTGTGTGGCGAGACGTCCCAGGCTTACGACGATCTAGATCCAGCTGGAGATCAGCCTCACTCAGCTCGATTCCCGGAGGGCAACCATCCACTATGGCCCCAAGGGCCAAACCATGCTTTCGCCAAAGGTTGTAAGCGTGAAAAGTTTACCTATGCTGTTACCCGACATGCTGTCATCCTGTATGAATCACCACTGGCGTGTCACCAGCGTCAGAGTTTGTGAATAATAAGATATCAAGCGATAGTAGAGATAACCACTATCCTTTCGGACGTAATCTTAATCGATTATGCTAATGGCTAACAGTGTTGCTAAAAAATTATACGATCTTTCAGCAGGTTGATTCTGGATAAGGCCGCACAAGGCCATCCCGCAAGGCTAGAGCAGATAGACACGGATACAATCGCTGACTTAAGCTTTTTTTGTACATTGCCAGCATCAACACTAGCGCTGAATGCTCGCAATGTACTTGGAGATATGCTCTAACTTCTCAGGATCATCGTCGACAAACGTGACTTTCACCGATACAAACGGCGTGTCAATACGATTATCAAACGCCTCTAGACGCGACACAAACCCGTTAATACGAGCCACACTGTCACCCGAGATTTGTTCAATATCCACTACCGCTTGTTCGAGGATGTCGGGAAAGGCTCCGCTGTCTTCATTTTTGATGACCACTAACACATCTCGCAAACTGAGGTCTTTAATCGCGCAGCGATACACCCCTTTACTTGTTCTGAGTTGCGCTAACCCCTTCGGCTTTTTAGCAAAGCTTTTCTGTTGCGCGATTGATCCGGTGCTGCTAACGCCCGCTTTTGCCTCTGATGTTTTTCCAAACAAGAGTTTTTGGATTTTTGTCTCAAGCGAAGCGGCTGAAAACGGCTTGCCAAGATAATCACTGACACCCGCTTGAATGGCCTTTAAGATATAGTCTCGTTCGCCACGGCTGGTGACCATTAAGAAAGGCACCGACTTATAGGCATCCTGTTGACGCACCCATTTCAGCAGATCTAGACCTGACATTTGCGGCATTTCCCAATCGCAAATGATGATATTGAATTGAGCACCCTCTAAACATTTCTGTGCTTCGCGGCCATTAAAGGCAGAGACTACGCTAGCCTTAGGGTATGCGTTGCGGACAATACGTGTCACATGTGTACAAATTGCTTTAGCATCGTCAACCACAAGCACAGATACATTCATAAGCGGCCTATTTGAACAGAGTGTTCATCCAATTTTTAAGTAAACCCTGAGGGTTTGTTATGTTTCAAACTACACGGGGTTGATGTACTTAACTAACAGCCCCCACGCAATTCGTACAATCGCGCCTAACAATATTAAAGAATCGCTGATCTGCAGCCAACATCCTCAACATTATTGATGGCACCACTGCCTGATTTAGGTTTTCCTTAAGAATTAGACATGAATCAGAGACTTAGGATTCTATAAAATATTTCAAAACCCTGCAATGATGCGTTAGGAGGCTCTGGGCAATTTATCGCACAAGGTCATCGGCCACACGGCCAGATCCTTATGCTCATCCAGCTGCTCTCCCCTGCATGTTGTACTGTGTCGGTTGCTCCACTTCTGGCGAAACACCTACGCAGACGTATGCAAATAAATGTGAGGCGCTACCAAAATACTCTTGGTATGAAGATCCTCTCAGTGCAGATTCAGTACCGAAGAGACCCGTTTGAACGAAGCCACCTTGCAAGGCTGGAATAGTCCTGTTTAAATCATAGATAGACAATCAGGGAATACTTACTGCTGTGATGGAGCACGAGGCGGGCGGTAGCGTGTCTGACGGTAAAATTCTCTTCTTATGATGGCTTGATGTGCATAATTCAATAAATCGGTGAGTTTTTGTAAACGAAAATAATAGAAAATAGTAAATTAAATTCAATAAATTAGTGTCTTTTTAATTGTCATCAACTCACTGATTCAGGTTAACCTTTTTGACCGGAGAATATTTACCATTCTTGCAATACCCCCTTCAACACAGCCAAATATCCAAGCGACACGCGCTCTAATTTAAACCATCAACAAGCCAATTAAAACAAGCTATTAATCGCATAAGGAAATCAAGTGGACATATCCAACATACTACTCAATAGCATTTTACAATCCTGGTATATAATACCACTGTTAATCCTCGTATTAACTTTAAAAAGCCGCTGGTTTAAAGGTGTTCTGGGAGAATACATTGTCAACAAGCTGTTGGCTGGTCTACCTGAAACCGACTACAAATTAATTAAAAACGTTACTCTTCCAACTGAGGATGGCACCACGCAAATTGACCATATTCTGGTTTCACGATTTGGTATTTTTGTGATCGAAACCAAGAATATGAAAGGCTGGATATTTGGTTCACCTCATCAAAAGCAGTGGACACAAAAAATTTACCGCCACTCTGCTAAATTTCAAAACCCACTGCATCAAAACTACAAACACATTAAAACACTGGAGTCTCTTTTGGACTGTAATCCTGAGTTCATGCACTCTGTAATTGTGTTTGTGGGTGATAGTACTTTCAAAACCGAAATGCCGGACAATGTGACTGCTGCACGAGGCTGTCTGGACTATATCAAGCAGTTCAATGAGGCGGTGATGCCTGACACGGAAGTCTACCGACTGATTACAAAGCTAAACCAAATCAAGCTGAAACCCGGTCTGGTAACGGACTATAAACACCGCCAGCATGTCAAGGAGCTTGTGGTCAGTAAAGAGGTCACTAAAGAGGTCGACAAGGAAGTCAGCCATGAGGTCAGTCAAGAAGCCAGTAACATGAGTAGTGACCCCCTCTGCCCACGTTGTGGTTCTGCCATGGTCATCAGAGAAACCAAGCGTGGTGCAAATACGGGTCAGCAATTTTGGGGATGTTCCACCTTTCCCAAGTGTCGTGGGTTACATCTAAAAGAGAACTGATATACACCTTCCCTACTCTGGCACCCTCCCACAGGAACATCCAATACACTAGAACAATCCTCTATTTCCGAGTTGGGCACCCCCAGAAATTTCGTACTATACTCCATTCAGGTTTTATGTCGTGAGCACCTGCATGGGAGCTGCATTCTGCAATTACTGAGTCGCGCCGGGATAGTGCTGTTCTGTCTGTTATCCACACCTGTCGGAGCATTTGTCATGCCTTCAGGATTCATTGGAACGACAGACTATTTACATGAGCCACTGCTCACAGCGCAGGAAGGTTCGGAGCGCCTTGCGGCAGAAGATGCACTGGTAAGCCTTGAATTCGACACCGCTTTATTTCATCAGGCCAGTGATCTTTCTGCCCAGGCCTATTGGCACAAAATCGAGTTTGCTCCGGTTGATACACCAACTGAATTAATCCTGCGACTCAGCAACATCATGATTGATGAGCTGGATTTTTATCTAATCGAGAACGGTGAGGTCGTGCGTCACTGGGTACGCGGCGACACGCAGCCATGGAGTCCAGATGCCGCCTACGCCAGCATCTGGTTCCCGGTGGAACTGCAACCGGGCAGTAACCATCAGGTACTGATTCGCAAAGCCAGCGAAGGACCGCTTCTCTTACCTTTGCGGCTGATGAGTCAGCATCAGTTTGAGCAACTGACCGAGACGAGCTTCAAAATCTGGGCAGCCGCTGCTGGTGCACTGCTGATCTTGCTGATCCATAACACCGTCACTTTTTTACTGTTCCGCTACCCTGCCTACGGCTTTTACATCCTGTTTCACTCGCTGGTGTTTCTCAGTCTGGGCGTCACGCAGGGATTTGGTCCCTGGTTGTGGCCGATGGCGTTCAACCAGTTTCTCGGTTCAATTATCTTGACCCTATATACCCTTTCAGCCTGGAGTATTTTCCACTTCAGCTTACAATTTCTGCAGATTCGCACCCGTTTACCCAGCTGGTGGCGT